>NZ_NPDG01000070.1:0-30640 GCF_002272225.1 Bacillus sp. 7894-2 | reverse complement strand
CGCTTATCCTCCTTTGATTCCTCTGAGTCTTGAAGCGGGGGGCTTACTGCCCGTTAGACTGCGATAAAAACCCCCTTTTCTCCTCTCTTCTTTTCATATTCCAAAAAATAATTCTATCAAACTGTTTAGACAAGTATATTTTTCTCCATAATGGCAAATAAAAGGAGGTTTCCATATAAATGTCTGAACATGAACAAAAACAAGAATCAACCATGTCCCGGAGAAGATTCATCCGCAATTCCGGATTAGTTGCCGGCGGTTTAGTAGGAGGCGGTATTCTTGGCGGCTTAATTGGTGCAAACATGAATAAAGACGGTACAGCAACGGAAGAGAATGCTCATACAAACGGGCATGATCAGGTTGCCTATCAGCAGTCGCCTTTATATTTCACTAATCCCGAGACATTCGGAATCCTGCAGGCAGCCGTTGAGAGAATTTATCCAAAGGATGAAAATGGCCCCGGTGCCAATGATTTGGATGTCCCATTTTTTATCGACCACCAGCTTGCTGGCTCATGGGGCAACAATACAAGGGAATATATGCAGGGTCCGTTTTTTCCAGGGTCGAACTTTCAGGGTTACCAGTCCCCTTTAAAACGGCATGAAGTATTTGATGTCGGACTTGCTGCCCTGCAGACTTACAGCAATGAAAAATTCAAGAAGCCTTTTGCTGAACTGGAGGGCGAACAGCAGGATGAAATTCTTACAGCCTTTGAAGAGGATAAAGTGAAGCTCCGGGGTGTTACTTCAAGAACTTTCTTTAATATTCTCCGGGCCGCCACCATTGAAGGTGTCTATGCAGATCCTGCTTATGCCGGAAACAAAAATATGGAAGGCTGGAAAATGAAAGACTTTCCTGGCCATCAAATGAGCTATATCAATCAGATTGAGTCTGAAAAATTTGTGAAAATTAAACCGAACAGTCTCCATTCATATACGAAATAGTACTATCTTTTAAGGAAGTGTAAAAATGGCGAAAACATTACCAAAAACGGATGCAGTCGTTGTAGGAGTCGGATGGGCCGGCGGAATCATTGCAGCGGAACTGGGGAAACAGGGATTAAAAGTTGTCGGCTTGGAGCGCGGAAAAGAGCGGGGTGTCAAGGACTACTATGTGGTCCATGATGAACTGCGCTATGGAATCCGCTATGAATTAATGCAGGATCTTTCTAAAGAAACGATTACGTTCCGCAATCAGGGGAAGGAACGAGCGCTTCCGATGCGCCAGCTTGGGTCCTTTTTGCTGGGCGAAGGCTTAGGCGGGTCCGGTGTTCACTGGAATGGGCATACTTTCCGCTTTCTCCCTTATGATTTTGAAATCAAGTCACAGACGGTTAAAAAATATGGCGAAGCCAAGATTAAAGGTCTTCAAGTTCAGGATTGGGGCATTACATACGATGAATTGGAGCCTTATTTTTACGAATTTGAAAAGGCGGCAGGTATTGGCGGAGAAGAAGCGGAGCTTGGGCCAAAAAGAGCGGATCCGTTCCCAAACCCTCCAATGAAGGAAACACCCATAACAGCCAGATTTAAAAAGGCAGCAAAATCATTGGGAATGAAGCCTTACCAGATGCCCTCCGGCAATATGAGCGAGGCTTATGAAAACCAATATGGCGCCAAAATGGCCGCATGCCAGTATTGTGCGTTTTGCGAACGCTTCGGCTGTGAATATGGAGCAAAGGCTGATCCGACTGTAGCCGTTATTCCGTTTGCAAAAGAAACGGGCAATGTGGATATCCGGAACTTTGCGAATGTAACGGAAATTATTCACGACGGCAAAAAAGCAACCGGTGTGCGCTATGTGGATGTCCAGACAAAAGAAGAATTCATTCAGCCGGCTGAAATGGTTATTCTGACCAGCTATGTCATGAATAATACCCGCCTCTTGCTGACATCCAAATTGGGGCGCCCATACAATCCTGATACAGGATCAGGGGTGATCGGGAAGAACTACTGCTATCAGATCCTTCCCGGGTCAGCGGGCTTTTTTGATGAAGAGCAATTTAACACATTCATGGGTGCCGGTGCCCTCGGTGCAACGGTGGATGATTACAATGGAGACAATTTTGACCACTCGGATCTCGGCTTTATCCATGGCGGCTCCATCTCTATCAACCAGTCAGGATACCGGCCAATTCAATATAATATGGTTCCGACTGACACACCGAAATGGGGCAGCAAATTCAAGGAGAACTCCATCAAGTATTTCACAAGAGCATTAAGCATTGGCACGCAGGGTGCGTCCATGCCTGTGCAGCACAATTACATGGATCTCGATCCTTCTTATAAAGATGCTTACGGACTTCCCCTGCTTCGTCTGACATATGATTTCACGGAACAGGATAAGAACCTTTATAACTATATTGGAAAAATCACAGACAACATCATGAAGGAAATGGGACCGTCAAAAATTAACGACCGGCAGCAGCTGGAGCATTACGATATCGTCCCTTATCAGACGACACACAATACAGGCGGTGTCATCATGGGGGCTGAGCCTGAAACATCAGCCGTAAACAACTACCTCCAAATGTGGGATGCAGAGAATGTCTTTGTCGTTGGTGCCTCCGCATTCGCTCACAACGGAGGATATAATCCGACAGGAACCGTTGGGGCGCTCGCCTACCGTGCTGCTGAAGGAATCATCAAATACAGCAAAGAAGGCGGACTGCTTGCATAAGAAAATTTAAAATAAGGAGTGAACATCATGGGGCTTTCAAATATCGGGATACCCGGATTGATTATCATCCTGGTTATCACCTTAATTATCTTTGGTCCTAAAAAGCTTCCTGAGATCGGGTCTGCATTTGGAAGGACCTTATCAGAATTCAAAAAATCAGCCAGAGATATTATGAGCGATGATGATGAACCTGATTCAAAAACACGTTCAATTGAAACGGCTGACCGGAAGGATAAACCGCTTTAACAGGAGGGTTTAGAATGAAAACGGACGAACAAACCCTTGTAGAACATTTAACAGACCTGAGAAAAGTGCTGATTCGATCTCTGATTTTCTTTGTTGTCAGCTTTGCCTTATGTCTGTTTTTCATCAACCGGCTGATCCCTATGCTCGCAAACGATCATGAGCTGGTTATGCTTGGACCGCTGGATGTCATTAAGCTGTACACAGGAATTGCAGGAAGCATCAGCCTTGGGCTTTCGCTTCCTTTTATTTCCTATCAGATCTGGCTGTTTGTGAAGCCTGCATTAACGCAAAAAGAAAGCAGAGTATCTCTAATGTTTTTCCCGGCAATTCTTTTCAGCTTTATCGGCGGGCTTGGCTTCGGATTTTTCATTATCTTCCCTGCCATTTATCAGTTTTTAATGCTATTGGGTGAATCACATTTTGCGATGATGATCACGGCCAGGGAGTATTTTTCTTTTCTCCTGATGTCGACCATTCCTTTTGGTTTTTTGTTTGAGGTGCCCTTGCTGTTATTGTTTCTGACAACGATTGGTGTTGTCACCCCAGTTATGCTCAGTTCAATGCGAAAATACGCTTATTTGATCATGGCCGTTGTATCAGCTCTCATCACACCGCCAGACTTATTTTCACAGGTTCTAGTCCTCGTGCCTCTTATCGGGCTGTATGAAATTGGCGTTATTATGTCAAAAGTAAAATTCAGGAAATTAGAAGCTGTTCAGGAAACACCATCCAGTGAAATCTAAAAGAGTTTAATTCTCCTTCTAAAAGGATATTTAATAAGAAAACAATCCTTTGGAGGTCTATTAAAATGAATGAACAAGAACATGTAATCAAACAAGATGGTGAACTGGATTCCAAAAATATTAAAAACGCAATGGACAAGATGTCCAATGAACGAGCAGAAGATATTTTAAGCAGCTTCGATGAATTTAAGAGCTATCTGGCGGAACGAATTGAGCTTGGAAAAAAGCTGGGATTAAATGAGGAACAGCTTGCCGTAACAGCCGAAAAAGTAGCTGGCTACCTCGCTGAAAATGTGGAGCCAAAAAACCGTGAAGAACAGCTGCTGAAGGAGTTATGGAAAGTCGGAGATGATGAAGAAAGGCATAAGCTCGCACATATGCTTGTACGCCTGACAGAGCAGGCATAATAATAGAGCCGGAATTGTTGTTCGTGACAATTCCGGCTTTTACTTTTTAAGATCTCTATACAGGTTTATAAAGTGACTCGGCTCTGACTTTACTTGAAAAGAAAACACACCCCGATTGGTATGAAGATAGAGGAAACCAAATTCGCAGCTGGAATTTCTGTATGACATATCCCAAACTTCATCAAGTAGAAACTTTTCTGATGGCGACAGGATGTGATCCTCAAATAAGTGAAGAAAAAGCTCCTGTTCAATGTATTGCTGCTGATTCCAGTCAATCTTCCTGCTGACTGTAATAAAAGGATGGGAAGCAATGATCCGCACATGAACCTCCATGTTTAAAAAGGATTTGCTTCTATTGAAACATATTGTGGAGTGCGATTCAAACAGCGGCTCCCTTACCCGGTGTATTCCTCACGCAGAATGGCATAGTAGGTCAAATCCACCGGCCTTCCATCTCTTATGGCATGCTGGCGCAAAATCCCTTCCCCGATTTCTCCATAGGGTTTTCATCTATTTGCCTCCTATTATTGTTAATCAGCAATTTTTCTATTTCCAAAAAGAAATTCCTTTATTTTCCCTGCTGATTTTTCAGCTTATTATTTATATCTGATAAATTTATAAATATATCTTGCAACCCTTTTGATATATCTAACATATTTTAAGTTTTATCTAACATATCTTAAGATTTATCTAGCATATTTTAAAGTTTATCCTGCTTCCCACATAATGAAGAAAGCACACCACCTGTGAAGTGGTGTGCCATACCGTTTATTTATTCAACCGTCACAGCCAGCTCCCTGATTAAGAGAGATGGGGAGCCGATGTAGCCTGTGGCCATAAAGCCCAATGAAAATTCCAGGTCTGAACCGATGGCTTCAATTTTATTTAACAGTTCATAGAAGTTTCCGGCAATCGTCATTTGGTTTACGGCATTTTGCACTTTCCCGTCTTTGACATAATAGCCGTTAGCCGCAATGGAAAAGTCCCCTGAGACAGTATTGGCACCGGAATGGAGGCCGGATAATTCGGTTATGATGATGCCCTCTGAGAGCGAAGATACCAGCTCATCATAGCTCTGATCGGATGGATTGACGTAAAGATTCGTTGGAGCGACCGTCAAAGCACCCTTATAAGAAGCTTTATAGGCATTGCCTGTCGATTCCACACCATCTTTTTGTGCTGTTTTGCAATTATGCATCAAGGTAATAAGCCTGCCGTCTTTCACAATATCTTTCCTGGCAGCGGCAACCCCTTCACTGTCAAAATTCGAGCTGAGCAGACCTTCTTCTAAAAATGGATCATCTACTATATTCAATGACGCCACAGCAATGCTTTCACCCGTTTTCCCCTTTAGAGCCGATTGCCCTTTTTGGGTGTTTTCCGCTGAGAAAACCGGGATGTATGTCTGCAGCAGGGCGCCGGCTGCATCGTTTCTCAAGAGCACAGGGTAGTTTTTGCTTTCAGCACTCCTTGCATCCAGCTGTGATAATGCTTCTTCTACTGCATGCCTGGAAATTTCCTCCGGATTCAAGATCGAAAAGTCTCTCGTAAACTTGGAGTATTCGCCATTTTTTACCTGATCTCCCTGCTTTACGATGACTGATACATAAATGCCGGCATGATTGTTCTTTTCGCTGAGGCTCAGGCCTTTGCTGTTGAGAAGGACCCTTTCTGTTTCACCGCTGCGAAGCATAAAATAATCTGTCCCGGTTACCCGCTCATCATAAGCATAGATGTGCTTTTCTATTTCCTTAAGCAAATTTATTTTTTCAGCAATCGTAACTTCCGCAAGACTGCTTGAATAGTAGCTTCCAGCCTCATACTTTTTGCTGCCGGCAAAGATTTCTTCCTGCACTTCATCTTCAATGAATTGAGAGTTTTCCTTCGCATTCTCGATCAGAAAAGACAGGGACTCCTCATCCAGTTTTTCTGTAAAAGCATAGCCCATCCTGCCTTCGTAAAGGCCTCGGAAGGAGGTTCCGAACACTTCGGAAGTGTCGTAGGAATCGATTTCGCCTTTGAAAAGCTCGCAGGCGAACTTTTCCTCTCTCTCATAATAAAGCTCCATATCTGTAAAACCATGCTGCTCTCCAAGAGTAAATAGCTTTTCCTTAAATTCATGCAGATTCATATTATTCGCCCCCTTTTGTTCCGCCAACAGTCATTTCGCTTACGCGGATCATCGGCTGGCCAACATTGACAGGAATGCTTCCGCTCTGTGAACCGCACATGCCAGCACCATGGTCCAGATTATTTCCCACCATATCAACCAGCTGGAGCGTTTTCGGGCCATTCCCTATTAAAGTAGCACCTTTTAACGGTTTGCCGATTTTCCCGTCTTTTACGAGATACGCCTCCATGACGGCGAAGTTGTAATCGCCCGTTGTGGTATTGACCTGGCCGCCGCCCATGTATTTTGTATAAATTCCATACTCTGTATTTGAGACGATTTCTTCCGGAGTGGACTTGCCGTTTGCAATGTACGTATTGGTCATTCTCGAAGTCGGAGCAAAGCGGTACGACTGCCGTCTTCCCGATCCTGTCGACTCCATGCCCATTCTGCGGCCCCCGAATTTATCAATCAAGTAACCTTTTAAAATTCCATTTTCAATCAGGACATTTTTACGCGCCTTTTCGCCTTCATCATCGATCGTAATCGATCCCCACTCATTCGCAATCGTGCCGTCATCAATGTATGTAACGACATCCGAGGCCACTTTTTCACCGATCCGGTTTGCAAAAACAGAGTTTTCCTTTGCTACAGATGTAGCTTCAAGACCATGTCCGCATGCTTCATGGAAAATAACCCCGCCGAATTCATTATCAATGATCACAGGGAACTTCCCGCTTGGACAAGGGTCTGCCCCCAGCATCGTAACGGCAATGCGGGATGCTTCATTGGCATAATGCTCAAGATTCAGATTTTCCATGAACTCAAAGCCTTTATGGGCTCCAGGTCCATAGAATCCAGGCTGCATTTGACTTCCTTCTGCCGCAATCGACTGAATGGCAAGACGGCTTCGCACCCGGCGGTCTTCAACAAATTTACCCTCGGAGTTTGCAATCAGCACATTCTGTTCTTCATCCAAATACCTGACCGTAACCTGCTGGATGCTGCTGTGATAGTTCTTCGCAATTTCGTATGCCTTTTTCATGACATCTACTTTACGAAGCTTCTCCACCTCGCGCGGATTCAGAGATATGTGATGCGCTGCCGGAATAATTTCCTTTTGCAGCTGTACGGGCTGAATGATTTTTTCTCCACTGATTGCCTGGGCAGCATTGCCCGCAGATTTCAGCAAACCTTCCTTTGATCCATCCGTTGTGTAAGCATACACACTCTGCAGCCCCTTAAACACGCGAATGCCGATCCCGTAATCCCGGCCTGATAAGCTGCTCTCAATTTTCCCGCCCTGAAGCGCAAGGTTATTGGTGAAACGATCCTCAACAAATACTTCGGCAAAATCCCCGCCAGTAGCCAGAGCTGCCGTAATAACATCCTGAATGACTGATTGTGAAAGCATAGTGACCCTCCTTCTATCTAACTTTTCAAACTATTCTAATCATACCGTACTGATCTTTATTTTAGTATGGTTTTTTCCTTTTTTGACCAATAAGGAGGATGATTATGCCTCGGTCTGGAGACGTAAATGGGGGAGCTGCTTGTACGTGGGTGGGTCTATTTGCAGGTTCTGGGAATCTATTTGCATTTACCTATCTATTTGCAAGTTTGGCTGGTCTATTTGCAGGTTTCCTCATCTATTTGTAATTTTGGCTGGTCTATTTGCAAGTTCGGGGACTCTATTTGCATTTTACCTATCTATTTGCAGGTTCGGGGACTCTATTTGCATTTTACCTATCTATTTGCAAATTCACCTATTCTATTTGCAAGTCCTCCTCATCTATTTGCAATTTCTCCTGGTCTATTTGCAAGTCCCCTCATCTATTTGCAGATTAAAAAACCAGCACCCCTCCAATCGAGTAGGAGGGGGTGACTAACCCCCGACCTCTCACACCACCGTACGTACCGTTCGGTATACGGCGGTTCAATTAAGTTTGACGTAGAAATTCATATCTTTGATATAGACTTTTGAGCCCTCGATTACTCCAATAAGAGTTATTGAGGGTTTTGTTTAGAACCGGACTAGAGGCTATTCTCCAATATCTCTTTCTGGAGTTTCCCCATTCGTATGCCTTTTGGTCTGGAACACCTAAGCCCTTGAGTTTTCTTACTCTTGTCCCCGGATTCTTCCATTGTTTCCATTCAATCATACGAAGTCTTCTCCTAATCCACTCATCAAATTCTTTAAATTTGCTTGGTGTATCGGCTAATGCAAAATATCCACACCATCCCGTTAGGTATTGATTTAGTTTCTCAATTCTAACTTCCATGGGAATGGATTTGGAACGGGAGGTTAACTCTCGTATTTTAGCTTTAAGCCTTTTAATACTTTCGTTGGCTATTCGAACCTTCGGTTTCTTATTAATCGTAAAGCTAAAGCCAAGGAACTTTCGTTTCCACGGGCGGTCAACCGCTGATTTTTCCCTGTTCACTTTGAGCTTTAGTTTCTGCTCAATAAAACATGTAATCGAGTTCATCACACGTTCTCCAGCTTTCTTCGATTTCATGTAGATATTACAGTCATCGGCGTAGCGGACAAACTTGTGACCTCTCCTTTCTAACTCTTTATCAAGCTTATCCAAAAGGATATTCGAAAGAAGAGGGCTCAGGGGACCTCCTTGTGGTGTTCCTTCTTCTGCATCGTAGACTACACCATTTATCATGATTCCTGCTTGGAGATATTTCCGTATTAATTTCAAGACCAATCTGTCTTGGATTCTGCTTGCCAATATTCCCATCAACTTATCATGATTCACTTTGTCAAAGAACTTCTCCAAGTCCATGTCTATCACCCATCTGAAACCTTCGCTTATATATCCCCTTGCTTTACGAACTGCGTCATGGCCTCTTCGATTTGGCCTGAACCCATAACTATGTTCTGAGAAGGTTGGGTCAAAAAGCGGGGTTAAAACTTGAGCGATAGCCTGTTGAACGAACCGGTCTATCACGGTAGGTATTCCTAGTAACCTTACTCCACCGTTCGGTTTCGGGATTTCGACTCGACGGACTGGGTTAGGCTGATAGGTACCATTCCTTAAAGAGTCACATAGGGTGTCCCAGTTTTCATAGAGATGTCTTCGTAGGGATTTTACGGACATTCCATCTATGCCGTGACTTCCTTTGTTCTTCTCCACACGTTTAAGTGCTTCTATTAAGTTTTCCCGTGACAGAATCAGATCCATTAACATGTGATTTTTCCTTTCGACGTGAACGTAGAAGTCTAATTATGTTGTTCCTGCTCCACCCTCTTGAAGTCCCCTGTGGATTCACCACTTCCTCCTTCAAGTAAGTCCTTTTGGATTGTCTGCTTCTACACAGGAATTATATGCCTAGTTCTCGTTCTTCCTAATTGTTCAGTCCTTCCCTTACCGTCTCGAGTAGGTAAGGTACTATGACCTCTGCTGACTTCTGATTGTTCAGCTATCTATTGCTAGATAGGTTACCAAGTGTACTTGGCATTTCAACCAGACCTCCCCGGGTAAGAGTGCAATCTTTCCCTCCATCTATCTGCTCCATTTACTCTGTACCACCTTCGGCAGTAAGGACTTTGTTTTGTGTGGCAAACTCATCCAATGGTACCTAGCCTTGTATGAAGTTCGTGTTCCTCAGACCGGAGGTTTGCCGCTCGCTTCCTTCAGATTCCGCGTCGCCGCGGACACCCTTGCGTTAAGCTAACCACTACTACTGCCTTCGTGGCTCGGGACTTGCACCCTATAGATTGCACCCATGCCGGGCGCACCACAAAAAAAAGCGCCACCCCAATGGCACTTTTTTACAACACCCCGGAAAACAGCCGGGCGATGGATTCCTTGGATCTTTCCGCCAATCCGCGTTTGTAATATTGGACGGGACTTAATTTCACACTTTCCTCCAGATCCTCTTCATAATGGGCGACAAGATCGCGGATGGAGCTTGTGCCGTATAAAAAGACATTTACTTCAAAGTTCAAGTGGAAGCTGCGCATATCCATGTTCGCCGTTCCTATGGAAGCGAGGATTCCGTCCACGATGATGATTTTCTGATGGAGAAAGCCTTTTTTATAGGAATAAATTTCGACTCCATATCGCAGGAGCTCCGCAAAGTAGGATCGGCTTGCGTATTGCGTCAGGAAGCTGTCATTGATCTCAGGGACCAGGATGCGCACTTCCACTCCTTTAGCCGCCGCCACCCTCAATGCTGTACGAATTGATTCATCAGGGACAAAATAAGGTGTGGCAATCCAAATGGAACGTGTCGCGCAGGAAATCATTGAATAATACAGATCACTCATAATTCCCTGCTGTGTGTCGGGGCCGCTTGCCACCACCTGCACTGCGCCATCAAGCACATCATCATCAATCGGATACTTAACATCCCGGTATTCTTCCAGCACAGCTTCCTTGCTGACATATTCCCAGTCCAACAGAAATACCGTATGCAGTGTGTACACAGCCTCCCCCTTGAGGAGCATATGAGTATCCCGCCAGAAACCGATCTTTTCATTTTCGCCCAGGTATTCAACACCCACATTCAGCCCGCCCACAAAGCCGACTTTCCCATCTATTACAACAATCTTGCGATGGTTTCTGAAGTTGAATTTCTGATTAAAAAATCCGTACTTGAGCGGAGAAAATGGCCGCACTTTAATGCCTGCATCCTCCATGGACTGCAAATCCTCCAATGTAATCCCCATGCTGCCTGCCGCATCAAATATAAACAGTACTTCCACACCCTGTCTGGCTTTGTCGATCAGGATATTGATGATTTCCTTGCCAAGCCTGTCAGACCGGAAAATATAATATTCCATATGGATAAACTCTTCTGCTTCACGCAGCTTTTTCTTGATTTCATTAAATGTCTCGTCGCCATTTTTAAGGATTTTCGCCCGTGAATTGGTGCTCAGCGGGGTCAAGGCCACATTATTGGCGAACTTTGCAAAGCAGTGCTGGCTGTCCTGCAGGAATGAAATATCCGGTGTTTCTTCCCTTTTCATCAGCCTTTTCCATTCATCTCTGTCCCGGCTTCTTTTGCTTTTAAATAAATAGCCCTTCAAATATAGCTGCCCGGAAAACAAGTAAAACAGATAACCCGCAACCGGAAAAAACACCAGCACATACATCCACAGCAAGGTCTGGTTAGGGCTGCGATTCTCGAGCATCAGGGAAATAGCGCTGATAAATATAACAGCTGCATAAAGCAGGGCAGCACAGATTTTAATGGGGGAGGCGGCATCCGTGAAAAATATCATATACACTGATGCAATCAGGATAAATACAAATAAGGATTCCACTCTTCTTTTTTTCATAGGCCACTTCTCCTAAAAAGGTTACAATATGTATGTTTTCCTTATACCCTTTTTGATGCCCTATAGAAACCAGGCAACCTTAGCTTTTCCCATTTTCAGGTTATGAAAGCATGATTGGGAAAAAAAGAAGAGCCTTGCTGATATCGCAATGGCTATTGTCCCCCTCCGTTATAATGATTATCACCCATCGTATAATTCGAGCTCTCCCCCGGTTTTTCACTTGGGCTGATCCCTTTTTGCATTGTATTGTTTATCTTCTTTCTTCTGCGGTCAATGCAATAGGCGAAAACCAGAGTCGCAATAATTAAACCAAACAGCACTCCCATTCTGCTTCCCCCTTTTTATATGTATATTCAATATGCGTGAACCATTCCTTACAATTCAGCCTAAAAAAAAGAGAGCTACTTCATAGCTCCCTCCCAAATTTACTTCCTCATATTCTCCTGGTCCTTCAATCGATTTTGCTGATCCGGCTTACGCTCCTGATCTTTTAACGACTGTTCTTGCTGCTGCCGGGAATCCTGCCCTTTTACAATCTCTTTTAAATCCTTGTTGTTATCCTGAGTCATACTGATCCCTCCTGTACTTTTTTATCCTGTTCCCTTATCACAGCAAAGAAAAACAATTTTGCTAAAGGATTTCGTCACAGTAAAGAGAATCTAAGGATTAGGAAAAAATAAAGGAGTGAACCTGATGGAAATTAGGCTTCTGCGCCCGAATGATGCTGAAATATACAAAGAGTTAAGATTAGAGGGATTAAAAAAGAATCCGGAAGCATTTGGTTCAAGCTATGAGGAGGAAGCAGGGAGGCCTCCTGAAGTGTATGGAGAAAGATTTCTGGCAGAAAACTCCTTTCACTACGGCGCATTTGAAGACGGGAAGCTTATAGGTGTTGTCAGTCTAGTGAGAGATACCGGGTTAAAAGTGAAGCACCGCACCAATATATATGCGATGTACGTGACAGAGTCCGCCCGAAAGAATGGTATCGGCAAGAGCCTTGTCAGCAAGGCTGTGGAAAAAGCCCGCTCATGGGACGGGGTGGAACAAATCCACCTGGCCGTCATGTCTGAAAATATACCTGCTAAAAAGCTTTATGCATCTTTCGGCTTCGAGGTTTACGGCAAGGAGAGGCATGCACTGAAGATTGATGGCAAGTACTATGATGAGGACCTGATGGCATTGTTTTTATAATATAAGAGGCAGCTTCCCCGCAGGATAAAAAGAATAGCACCTTATCAGCAAGGTGCTATTCCCATAAACTCTATTTTCTTTTCCCTTTCCCTTTCAAATCAACGCCAATGGCAGCTCCATTGCGGCTGGAGTCTGCTACACCTTTGAAAATACCTTTATCCCGGTCAATCAGAATACTTTGGACGTTTCCAATTGTGGTCGGACTCGGACCGAAATTATGCCCCATTCCGTTTAGCCTATTAATAGCTTCTGACGGAATGCCTTCCTCATAGCGGTAGGAGTTCAGGTTATTGGTATAGATCCGCGGTTCCTCAACTGCTGCTTTTAGCTCCATATCAAATTCAATCGCATAAAGTATGGTCTGCAGTACTGATGTAATAATCGTTGGGCCGCCTGGTGAACCGACTGTCAGGACAGGCTCTCCATCTTCAAAGACAATCGTCGGTGTCATCGAACTTAAAGGACGCTTATTCGGCTGGACTTCATTTGCCCCGCCTGGCACGGCATCAAAATCTGTCAGCTCATTATTCAGCATCAAACCGTACCCTGGAACCATGATTCCTGTTCCGAATACCTGTTCAATCGTTGTCGTATAAGACACAACATTTCCCCATCTGTCCGTTACAGAAAAGTGGGTAGTCTCACCGTATTGACGGTCATTCGGCTGTTCAGCTGCCTCATAATTGGCTTGACTGTCCTCATATTTCCATGGATCGCCTGCTTCAGGATTTGGATTCACTTCATTCAGGCTGATCAGTTCCTGGCGCTCTTTAATGTAATCCGGGTGAAGTAGCCCATTGACTGGAACATTCACAAACTCCGGATCCCCTGCATAGACGGCGCGGTCTGCATAGGCAAGATGCATAGTCTCAGCAAGCAAGTGATATTTTTCCCAGGATTTTAAATCATATTGTGATAGATTGAAGTCATCCAAGATCTTCAGCATCTGCAGCAAAAATACTCCGCCGGAGCTTGGAGGCGGCATGCTCGCAATTTCATAACCCTGATAGTCTCCCCAAACAGGCTGGTCAATGGTTACTTCATACTTTGCCAGATCTTCAGGTGTCATCGATCCTCCGTATTCCTGAACCACACCTGCAAGAGCGTCTGCTATTTTCCCGTTATAAAACGCATCAGTTCCGCCAGAACGAATCATTTTAAGCGTTTTGGCAAGATCTTTCTGTACTAGACGGTCCCCTTCTTCAAGAGGTTCACCCTTAGGCAAAAACACTTTGCCGGCAGCCGTTCTGTCCAGCTTGTCCTGATTATCGGCAATCGCATCGGCTAATACAGAATCAATCGGAAAGCCTTTATCTGCCAGCTTGATCGCAGGACCGATCAGCTGCTGCATGGGGCGTGTTCCCCATTTTTCAAGAGCAGTTTCCAGCCCTTTCAATGTGCCGGGCACACCGACAGCCGTACCGCCAGTTGATCGCTCCGCAAATGGAATCGGATCTCCGTCTTCATCCAGGAACATATCCGGTGTGGCTCCGGCCGGGGCACGTTCGCGGCTGTTAATGATGGTAGTTTCTTTCGTTTTTCCATCATAGACCATCATGAAGCCTCCGCCGCCAATTCCGGACATCATCGGTTCCACCACATTGAGGGCAAACTGGACCGCGACAGCCGCATCGATGGCATTACCGCCCTTTTTCAAAACATCTGCCCCAATTTTTGAGGCAAGCGGATGAGCTGAAGCCACCATTCCATCCCTGCCTACATCAACCTGGCTATATCCGCCATAGCCATCATCATGCTTTGGTTTTTTCGCCTGCCCGGTTAACGGCATGGTTCCGGCAACCAGTAAAATACTTAAAAGCATGAGAATACTAGCTTTTAAAAATCTTTTCATAATCTTCCTCCTTCAGTATGGTTCTACACGTCTAACTTAAGAGGAAGGAAAAGGATAATCAAGAAATAAGAGTTAATATTCTGAAAGTTAAGTCTATTTTACTAGATGTTGGTGTGTAAAAAGGTGGAATTATTCTTCCGGATGGGAAAATATGAGGGAGCAGTTTTTAATCGGGGAGAAACATTTTCAGGCGCTCCCCCCGATATTCTGTTATAGGTTTTGTTATCTACCAGGGCAGGTCTGCACCATATGTCTTTGCTCTGGCTTCACTGTCCTTTCTCCGCTTTTTGCGGAATTCCGCCCGTTCTTTTGCTGTTTCATATAAGCTCTTTTCTTCGTCTGTCTCAGGCACGACTGCCGGCACCGGAGCAGGCTTTCCATTCTCGTCAACCGCAACCATTGTCAAAAAGGACATCGCACACACATTTCGATCGCCCGTCAGCAGGTCTTCTGCAATTACTTTTACGAAAATCTCCATAGAAGTCCGGCCTGTATAGGTCACAAACGCCTCCAGGCAGACTGAATTGCCTTCATAAACCGGATGAAGAAAGTCAACAGAGTCTGTAGATGCGGTTACGACATTTCTTCTTCCATGCCTCATCGCCGCGATGGCTGCCACATCATCAATATAAGCCATTAGCTTGCCGCCGAATAATGTTCCATATGTATTCGTGTCCGGCGGAAGCACGATGCTTGTTTTTACCGTAAAAGATTCTCTGCATGTTTTTGTTTCATTCATGTTGTTCCCTCCTGTTTTAATAAAGCATATCAAAAGCTGATGGCTAATAAAAATAATTTGGATAAATTTTAAAAAAATATTGCCAAAAATATCCTCTATATCATATAATCTTATTGACCAGTGTTCAATAACGAAAGGTGATTCCATGAGCCCAAGAAAATCAGCCCAAGACGAACTGACAAAAGAAGCAATTATTTCTGTAGCACGTGATCTGTTTGTTCAGGAAGGATATGCCGCAGCATCCATGAGAAAAATTGCGGACACCCTTCAGTGCAGCCACGGTGCCATCTATTATCATTTCAAAAATAAAGCCCAATTATTTTACGAAATGGTTGAAGCCGATTTTCAAAAGCTCGACCAGGTCCTCGACAGTGTGCTGAAAGAATCTGCAGATACCAATGAACAGAAGCTTTTCAACATTTTTTACCGTTATATTCAATTTGGCCTGACCCATCAAAAGCATTATGAGCTGATGTTTTTAATTCGGGATGAGGATGTGAAAAGCTATCTGAATGATGGACCGAATAAAAGCTACCTGCATTTTGCGCAAGCGATTAATTCACTTGCTCCAAAAGCGCTTTCCATAAAGGATATTTGGTCAGTATTTTTAAGCTTGCACGGGTTTGTCACGCATTATTGCAGATCGGAAACGACATTTGAAGAAGTGAAGGAACTCGCCTCTTCACATGCGCAATTTTTAATAAAAGCCATTTATTAAAGAAATGACTTCGCATTTCTTTAATTTTTCCCTTTAATTGAACAGTGGTTAATAAAATAAAAAGGATGATGAAAAATGATGAAAACAGCTGCAGTTTTTGGTGCAACAGGCGGAATGGGCTATGCTTTAACAGAGGCATTATGCCGCAGAAATATAAAAACTATTGCCTTTGCCAGGTCTGAAGAAAACCTGCTTAACTTCAAGGAAGACTGGGGACCAAATGCGATGATCCATTCAGGCGATGCACTGAATCCAGAGGATATTGAAAAGGCAGTGACAGAAGCGGATGCCGTTTTTCATGCTATCAATATTCCTTACCCTGACTGGGATCCCGCACTCTCAATTATATTAGATAATATCCTGCACGCATGCCGCAAACATCATAAGCCTTTTATTTATGCTGATAATATATATTCCTATGGCCTTCAATCCAGCCCTGCTGCCGAAGTTTCTCCCAAGAATCCGCACACAAAAAAAGGCAAGCTGCGCCAATCCTTAATTGAGATGATAAAGAACTCAGGCGTGCCATACATCATTGCCCACTTCCCTGACTTTTACGGCCCACATACTGAAAACACACTTTTACACTATACACTCAGCCAGATTATTGAAAAAAATAAAGGCTTGTTTGTCGGCAAAACCGATATTCCAAGAGAATTCATCTATATTAAGGATGGAGCAGAAGCTTTAGCCGAACTTTCATTAAATGAAAACTCATACGGCGAAGTCTGGAATATCCCTGGTGCTGGGACCATAACCGGGGACGAAATAGCCAGTATTGTTTCTAACCATCTTAAGAGAGGCGTTACCTTCACACCTGTCCATAAATGGATGATCCGCGGCATCGGTATTTTCGATCCCATGATGAGGGAATATACTGAATTGATGTATTTGAACCAGACACCTGTTATTTTGGACGGCAGTAAATATGAAGCGAGAATCGGCACTCTCCCTCAAACACCGTACGAGACAGGAATTAAAATGACACTGGATCATTTATTAAACGAAAGGAATGCCGCAGTCTAGCGGCATTCCTTTATTTAAAGAATGAATTTTTCTTTTTTCCCCTCAGGATATCACCCATCCAGCCTTTTTTCACGAGCATGATATAAAGGGCTGCCGTAGATGCAATGATAATAAGAATGGATAACAAATACCCATACTTCCACTCAAGTTCAGGCATAATTTTGAAGTTCATGCCCCAGAGCGCTCCCCACGTTGCGACCGGTGTCATTAAAGTAGTAATGACCGTGAGAGTCTTCACGATTTCATTTCCCCGGTGCATGGAAACCATTTCTTCAAAATTCACAAGGTCATCAATTTCCTGCTGAAACTCACGCACCAGCGTATAGCCTCTTTCAATTCGCTTGCAGGTTCTTTTAAATTCAGTTCCTTCTGTTACATTTTCACCAAAGGTTTCTTCTACACCCAGCCTGATTTCCTTAACAGGAATCATAATATTTTTCCACACGAGAATCTGGTGGCGCAGCTCATAGATTTCTTCCAGCCGATTAATATTATTTTTATCTTTTATTTTCCATAACAGGTCATTTAGCCGTACTTCAAACTTATCAATCTTCTTAATGTTATCGCTGAGGATTTCGCCTAAAATCACAAAAAATCCATCAATGGCATTGTTCGTATAATCCATTTTATTTAAAAGCATTGATTCATCAGACTGAATGACAGTCGAATCAAAGTCCACAGTGAGGAGAAAATCCCTTGTCAGAAAATAGTGGAACAAACTATTTTCATGCTGCTCGTTCGTTGTCTGCTGATAAATGAGTGAGCCGCTGATAAACTCCTTATTGCGGACGCAGGTATCTATTTCCATTACATTTGTTTTGTTCTCGGAAGTGTTTTTGGCCCATGTCTGCAATGCTTCTTTATAGTCGCCAGCTTCATTAAACTCTATTTCATCCAAATGATCGTAACGGTGCCAAGTCCAATTATCCTCATTATATTCTTTTTCCATCCCATCTTCCTCCTAAAACGTTCCTTTATCTATATCATCATACTTCCCTGCTTAAAGGCTGAATAAAACCTTGTTGAAGGAGTAATTTCTTCTAGTATTGGAAACAATGTTAAAAGTACTTCATGTTTGCTTCTGATTATGCCGGGTAAATATAGAGCAAGAAAGACAATCAAATTTTTCAGAGGAGGAGCATAAACATGAATTCTCGTCCATTAAATCAATATCTGTTAGCCGGTGTTGGCATTACAAGCATTTTATTATTAGCAAGCAAAAACAATCGAAATAAAGTTCAGTCTCTGGCAGTTAAAATGAAAGGACTGCTGCCTGATCGCTTTTTAAACGATACAGTACCAACAGAAAAGCTGGGTCATCCGGACCCGCATAATATTGAAGATAATAAAATGGTTGATGAAGGTGCTATGTATTCAGTAAGTTACTATAATGAAACTGTTCAGCAATGACCTAAGGACTGGCTCCTTAGGTTTTTTATTTAAATCTGAATTTTCGGAGGAAGCAAGATGGGTGTTCTTTTCATCCTGATTTATTTGGGAATCGTATTAGCTGTTATTGAAATCCATACTCTTATTTTCACCTATACAGGGCTTGATAAGCATATTGCCAGATTTCAGGTGATCAGCATGCTTACAGGCACCGGCTTTACAACCGGAGAATCGGAACTCATCATTGACCATCCAATCCGCAGAAGGTTTGGAGCTTTTCTAATTTTATTCGGCGCCTTTTCTTTGGCAGTCATTATTTCTGCAATCAGCAATATCCTTTCAGATGAATTTTATACGGCCAAGATCTCATTCGTGGCAGCAGCACTGGTCCTAATTATAATTATTTTAAGGCTCCCCAAGGTACGGGATTATCTTCCAGGTAAATTGGAGCATGAACTAGAAGAACATTATGATTTTCGCGATCTTCCGATAAGAGAGGCTCTTCTCACGGAAGATAATGATCATGTCTTGGACTATTTTATTGATGAAGAATGTGAGTTTAATGGTAAAGAGCTAGGGGATGTTATCGACGAAGATGAAGATATTAATGTGCTATTTATCCAAAGAGGCGATGTGAAAATCAGAAAAGAGCGGCTCGTTACAGAACTGCAGGAAGGTGACCATATTATTTTATATGGAGAAGAACAAACAATTGAGGATAAGTTTGGCCCTAAACAGGATAAAGAAGATTAAAGCATCCCCATGGTGGAGATGCTTTTTTTGCCGCTTCAGTTAAACTGCTTAGCCGGCGATAGATAGAGTGTCAGGCCGATTTTTTTGCATACTGTTACATAATGCATCATCGCCAGAAGAACAGCGCCCATATTCATGCCCACAATAATTCCGTCCATCTGCAGGCTGTGCATCGAGCCAAGCACAAACATGGCCGAGAATGAAACAACGGTTGACCAGACGGAATGATAGAACGCATCCTTCATCAGTCCCAGGCCGATTAAATATGCCTGCATCGGGATAATGAAGAAGTGGAGCAGAAAGAATGGCCACAGCAGCTGTAAATACACGGCTGCATCTGTCGAGTGAAAAAACATCTCGGTCAGCGGCCGTGCAAAGAAATAGAAAAAGACAACCGATGGGATGCCGTATAAAAAGGTGACAAAGAACACCTGCTGAAGAAGTCTCCGAAGCTCTCCCAGATTATGATCAGCATACTCTTTGGAGACTGTCGGGATCAGCATGATTAAAAAGGAATGGGCTATAAAGGATGGAAAAAAACCAATGGTCATGGCGACACCGGCGAGCATCCCAAAATGTTCTGTTGCAACTTCTCCCGGCACTCCTGCTTTTAAGAGAGCGGCCTTGATCAAAAACGGCTGAACAGCATGTGTCAGGGCATGAAAGACCCTTAAAGCGGTTGTCGGAACAGACACAGAGATCAGGTTCTGCCTCACACTTTTTCCACTGACATAGTCAGATGGCTCTTTTTTAATCCGCTGATACTGAATAATAAACATATTCAGCAAGTATAGAAAAACAACAATCTCACTCCCTATAAACGTACAAAAAGCAATAAAGACCGCGGTATTGACATCAAATTGAAAGGCCTGATAAAGCACCACGAGCAGCAGGAGCTGGACGGATTTACGCAGAAAATTGGATGCTGCAATTTTTCCCATTTGATGCTTGCCCATGAAAAAACCCCTGGCAATCGAGGAAAAGGAAACGATGGGAATGAAGCCGATCACAACCCATCTTAAGAGCGGGTGGTACTCATTAAAGACACTGATAAACGGAATTATAATCGCTGCAGCCGGCACCAAAACGGCTGTAAAGATAATGGTCAGCTTTATGACATGATGAAGCATGCTGAGATGATACCTTTTATCTTTTTCGGCAATGAATTTGGAAATCGAGATCGGAAGCTCAAAACTGGCCAGAAGCACGATCAGAAATATGGTTGGCAAAATCGACATGTACATGCCGAGTCCCCTCTCCCCCAGTTCCCGGGCGAGTACCATATTCACCACAAACTCTATACATTCGCTTGCAAAAGCAGCCAGTGCAAGCAGTATAACTCCTTTAAAGAATTTACTCATTGCGCCTCTCCTTATATAATGCAGATTCTATATAAGATATGAGACATGCCCCGATAATATATTGCCCTTTTGGAACTTTTGAGAAAATTAATATAACGAAAAGGAGAGCTGGCAATATGCCGCTCCCCTCTCAGCTAAAATACAAAAACATGTGCAATCAGGACAATAACAGGTAAAGTAATGATCGTTCTTTCGATAAAAATAACGAATAAATCCATAAAGCTCAGCGGAATGTTTGAACGCAGAATCAGAATTCCGATTTCAGACATGTATACTAATTGTGTTAATGACAGGCCTGCCACAACGAATCTTGTCAGCTCGCTCTCAATTCCGCTTCCGATAACAGCAGGCAGGAACATATCAGCAAAGCCGACAAGCATAGTCTGTGCTGCAGCACCTGCTTCCGGCAATTGCATAAACTCCAAAACCGGAATGAGCGGGTATGAAATAAACTCAAATACAGGAGTGTATTCCGCAATGATCAGAGCTGCAGCTCCCAGGCTCATCACAAGCGGAATCAGGCCCATCCAAATATCAAGAACAGTCTCCATGCCATCGGTTAAAAGCTTTTTGGGACCCGGAGCATTCCTTGCTTTATCAATTGCCTGCTCCCATCCCCATTTCAATTTCGAAACCCCTTCCGGAATGGTTTCATCAATCTGCTGTCCTACCGGCTCATAATAAGTGTCCGGCTTCCGGGATAATGGCGGTATTCTTGGCATAATCAATGCTGCCACGACACAGGCGGCAGAAACGGTTAAGTAAAAAGGGATGAATAAATGGCCAAGGCCAACAACATTCGCAACGACAAGACTGAAAGCCACAGACGCAATCGAGAAGGTTGTCGCAATGACCGCTGCTTCTCTTTTTGTGTAAAAGCCTTCATCATATTGCTTCGTTGTTACCAATACACCGACTGTTCCGGCACCCATCCAGGACGCGAGGCAATCGATGGAGGACCGTCCGGGAAGGGTGAAAAATGGCCTCATAAATTTCTGGACAAGCGCCCCAATGAACTCCATTAAACCAAACTCCACTAAAAGCGGCAGAAGGATGCCGGCAAACAGGAACCACGTAAGCAAAACGGGAGCCAGGTCGTAGAGAACCACTCCGCCTGTATTCCGCGACCAGATAAATTCAGGCCCGATTTCATAAAAAGTCATGATTCCCACTGCGAATCCGAGGACTCTCATGGTCAACCCAAATTTCCCGGTATCAAATAACCCTTTTAAAAACTTATTATCCAGTATAAATGCCGGCTTTGCTGTTTTTGTCAGGATGGAAAGAAAAACTGATAATCCTAAAATAATAATGATAATGGCAGGCATCTGCTCACTGAACACTTTGCCTAAAAGAGAGGCTAAAATACCGACACCAATCGTGACGTCTCCCTGAAATTTAACTGGAACCAGAAATAGGAGCGATCCAATTAAAGATGGGATAATAAATTTCCAATACTCTCCTGTGACGGCTTGCGGCTTAACCCTTGTCTCAGCTTTCATGCTATTACCTCCTTATGATTTGGAAACAACTGCTTCATGTTCCATAAGTGCTTCTTCCAATATTCTCAGACCCTGATCAATTTGCTCCTTTGTTACAACAAGCGGCGGAATCATCCGAATCACTTCCCCTGAATTTCCGCAGAGATAAAAGAGGACTCCCTTATCAAGAGAAGAATTCAGGATGTCCATTACCGCGTTTCCATCCGGTTTTCCGGTTTGCGGGTCGATGATTTCAATGCCGATCATCAGCCCCAGACCTCGGACACTGCCAATTGCAGGATGTTTGGCTTTCAAAGCCTGTAATTTCTGTAATGCATACTCTCCCATTTGCTTTGCGTTTTCCAAAAGATTCTCCGTTTTTAGGACTTCAAGAGAGGCCAATGCTGCAGAACAGGCAATCGGATTTCCGCCAAAGGTTGTTCCATGGGCACCCAGCGGCCATTTTTCCATCAATTCCTTTGAAGCTGCAGTTGCGCTTAACGGCAGTCCTGCCGCAATTCCTTTTGCAATCGCCATGATATCCGGCACCACATCAAATGCCTGGGCGGCAAACCATTCCCCAGTACGCCCAAAGCCGGTTTGCACTTCATCAAATATCAGCAGGATTCCATGCCGGTCACAAATTTCCCTGATCTTCTGCAGCCATTTCTTCGGAGGAATGATATAGCCGCCTTCCCCGAGAACCGGTTCAATGATCATGCAGGCAACCTCTTCCGGGTCAACCTGATGCTTGAAGAGTGTTTCAGCGTCCTTTTCCAGTTTTCTTGGGAAGTACTCCTCAGGATCTTCGCCAAAAGGACAATCCCGCTCATCCGCATATGGAAGCTGATAGGTCAGCCAGGACGGCTGCTGAAACTTGCGGTATTTGCTCTTGGATGTGGATACACTCAGCGCTCCCATCGACCTTCCATGGAAACAGCCTGTGAAGGAAACAACATAGGGCCTCCGCGTGACATACTTTGCAAGCTTAATAGCTCCTTCGATTGCTTCAGTCCCGCTGTTCGCAAAGAAAAAGCAATCCAGATTTCCCGGTGTAATTTTTCCAAGCTCCTCTGCGAGCCGCAAAATCGATTCATAGATGATAACGCCTGACGGGCCGTGCACCAAATGGTCTGCACTGTCTTTAATGGCCTGTACAACCTTCGGGTGGCGATGTCCGACATTTTCCACTGCGATGCCTGATGTAAAATCCAAATACTCTTTTCCATCGACACCGTAGTAATAGCAGCCTTCCGCGCTCACCACCGGCAAATTCGGATGATCCTTTGCCATACTGGGCGCTAATAAGTTTGAAATGTTTCCGACAAGATGACTCCAATTCTCTCCGTTCATACTTTCCCTCCTGAATCCTGCATAGGTGTATTGGTTATGTTTCTCTGCTATTCTTTAATGCAATATTCATGCCAAAGTATGTATTAACAATCATATTTTTTTAATTTTCTTACTACTGAAGGCTGACTGATCCCCAGGGCACCCGCTATTTCAGTAGTGGTCCGGTAACGTTTCCTTGCATTGATTAATACTTTTTTCTCTACTTCTTCCAATATAGCGGGAAGAGTTTGTCCCTCATAATCTATAAAACCCTCTTTTTTCCCCTGTATATGGTATTCATAAGGCAGGTCGTCTTTCGTGATCATCAGGCTGGTACTTGTTACGATAAGCCGCTCCATCAGGTTTTCAAGCTCTCTTACGTTTCCCTTCCACCCAAGCTGCAGCAGGTGATCGACCAGGGATTTGTCCAGGCGCCTTTCCCGATTATGCCGCTTGGAGATAGAGTGGAGAAAATAATGAATGAGAGCAAATAAATCCTCTTTCCTTTCCCTGAGCGGCGGAATCTTTAATGGCACCACATTCAGCCGGAAGAATAAGTCCTGCCTGAAATCCCTGGATTCCACTGCTTTTTCAAGATCCTTGTTCGTAGCTGCCAGGAGCCGAAAGTCTGCATGAACCGGCTTTGTCCCTCCTACTCTATAAAACTGCTTGTCTTGTATGAATTTCAGCAGCTTTGCCTGCAGATGGGCTGAGAGTTCGCCAATTTCATCAAGAAATAGTGTGCCTCCTTTTGCCATTTCAGCAAATCCCATTTTGCCTTTATTCTTTGCCCCTGTAAAAGCGCCGCCTTCATACCCGAAAAACTCAGCTTCAAAGATGGATTCCGGAATCGCACTGCAGTTTACTTCAATGAACGGGCCGTCTTTTCGAGTACTGTTTTGATGAATCCATTTGGCGAGAGCCGATTTTCCGACTCCTGACTCACCCAGGAGCAGGACTGTGACATCTACATCGCGGATTCTTCTGATGGTTTCGGCAATATTTTTCATCGCCAGGCTGTCAGCTATCATGCCATCCATTTTAATGCTCTTATTGCGGAGGAGATCCAGTTCACTTTTTACCCTGGCCATTTCCTCCTCAACACTATTCAGATATTCTTTTATAACAAGAAGTTCTGAAACATCGTAGGAATAGCTGACAATATGATCGATTTCTCCAGTTTCATTGAATACAGGAATACCAGTAACCAGAATCTTTTTGCCTGAGCCGGCTTTTTGAACCAGAATGACTTTCTTCTTTTTCTTTAATACTTCAGGAGTAATCGCAGGCTTAAACACTCCTCTTCTTTCCAGTTCATATACAGATTCACCAAGCAGCGTATCCGGTTCAATGCCATAATGCACCCCGCTGCCTTTACTGACCTTTATAATTATGCCGTCTGCATTGGTGACCATAATGTCTTCTTCCATTGAAGATATGACTTCTCTGTCATTATTCCAATCCATGAAAAAGCTGTTCATCCAGTTCCTCCCGCAGATTATTCATTATTGAATAATCGTATTTCTTATAAATGCTGTGTTATAGGAGATTTACACTTAGATTATTCAAATTTAAATAATTATTCAGATTTGTATAAGACTATACATCATTTTAGCGGAGATGAAAAGATACAGAGGGAATAAATTAATAAAAATTCGTATTTTAGTATAAAAATGAGTATTTTCTCGTATAAATTGTTGTTTAACCTTACAATCTTGTCCGTTGATTTCCGCTGCTTACTTCGCTGCCTTTTTTACAGTGCAGGGAATCTGCTGACCAGGAAAAAAAGGTAAGACATCAAGAAAGGAAGCCTCAACTCAAGGCTTCCTTTTTTCATCATTTCCATGTCTGGATTTGGTCTGTTTCAAGTATTCCGAGCGTTACGTCACTAATATCAGGGTCATCAAGCAGCTGATTCCTTACACCGATTTTTATATCATCCGCAACCGCGAGGGTCAGTCCTTCAACCAGCTCAATGTACCCTTCCACATGGTATCTTCTTCCCTCCTGGATCAGACGCAGCTGTTTAATATCCACGACCTGGGGGTCACCCAGAATAATTTGGGCAATACGGTCTTCGATATCTTTTGGGGCGGCCACTCCAATCAGGCCAAGCGTATTTTCAAATCCGATTTTCACAGCGATGCCCACTAGAAGCAGCCCAATTAAGATCGTGCCCACTCCATCCAGGAAGTAAAGCCCTGTAAAATGAGCGATTAGAATCGAAACAAGGGCAAGCAGCGCACCAAATGTCGCGATAATATCTTCATAAAAAACCAGTCGTGTTGGAGGAGAGGCAAGCCTGACATTTTTAAAGGCAACAGGCACAATGCCAAATCCTTTGGCAGGATTCCTCGTTTCATGGCCGATTTCCTTCATGGCTTTTACTAAAATAAATCCATCAACGGCAACTGCAAGTATCATTACTCCCACATTGAGCCAGAGATCAGTTGATTCCTTTGGATGCTGAATCAATTCCCAGCCTTTATGTAAAGTTTCATAAGCCATAATGGAAATGACGATAACAGCAATTAATACAAAAAGGTTGATTACCCGGCCAAATCCAGTTGGGAATCTTTTGGTTGGCGCCTTTTCTGCAAGTGCACTGCCAAAGAACACAAACCCCTGATTCAGTGCATCTGCCAGAGAATGAAGGGTCGTGGCAAGCATGGCTCCGCTCCCGCTTGCAAAAGCTGCCAGACCTTTCGCAATTGCGAGTGCAGTATTTCCGATTGCTGCCATTCCCGATGATTTGTTTCCTTTTTTCAATAAAGCAATCACAGACATTACATCACCGCCAAATATTTTTATTTGGTTTTATTGTTACCCTCATCAGCAGATTCTGAATCATTTTTGGCAAAAATAAAAAGAGCTAATATCAATGATTAGCTCTCCAAAGGCATTATTTTACCAGCGAGTGCTTAAAGGCATATATGACAGCCTGGGTCCTGTCCTGCACCTGCAGCTTGCTTAGTATATTGCTCACATGTGTCTTAACTGTTTTTAAGGCAATGAAAAGCTCGTCGGCGATTTCCTGGTTCGTTTTTCCTTCTGTCATCAACAGGAGGATTTCCATCTCGCGGCTTGTCAGCTCTTCATGGGGCAGCAGCTGGTTTTTCTGCCTCATTTTCACCATCATTTTGCCGGTTACTTCCGGTTCAAGCACTGACTGTCCATGATAGGTCGAGCGGACTGCCTCAGCAATTTCACTGGCTTTGGAGGTTTTCAGCATATAGCTTGTCGCTCCGGCTTCCAAAGCCGGATACACTTTTTCATCATCCAGGAAGCTTGTCACAATGATGATCTTCGCTTCCGGCCATTGTTCAATGATTCTTCCGGTCGCCTCAATTCCGTCCATTTCCTTCATGACGAGATCCATCAGAATGATATCCGGCCGCAATTCAAGTGCCAGTTCAATCGCTGTTTTTCCGTTATCCGCTTCTCCTATAACCTCAATATCCGGCTGTGCTGTAAGATAAGAAGACACTCCAATCCGAACCATTTCATGGTCATCCACAAAAAGTACTTTAATCATTGGCCTCACCCTCAGAATTAGTCTTGCCTAAGCAGACATTATTTATATAATTGGAACCTTTACTTCAAGGCGGGTTCCTTTATTTTTCACACTGATGATTTTCATGCTGCCGCCTACTTCCGCTGCGCGTTCATACATGTTCTGCAGACCATAGGACCCTGCCTTCGATTCCTCTACATCAAACCCTACTCCATCATCAGCCACCCGGAGTATCGCATAATCATCTCTTTGAATCAGGAGCACTTCAAGATTTTGCGATTTGGAATGGCGGAGGGTGTTGGACACAGCCTCCTGAAGGATACGGAATAAATGGTCTTCCACCCCTTTATCAAGCGGAAAACTCTCCACCTTCCATTCAATCTCCATGGAAACTTTCTGTAGCAATTCGACCAAAAGCTCTTCAATTCCTTCCTGGAGGCTTTTGCCCTTAAGTGCCGCCGGACGAAGGTGCAGGAGAAGGGCACGCATTTCGAGCTGTGACTGATGGATCATTTCCTCCACCATTTTCAGCTGTTTTGCCTGCCTGTCTTCCGGATCCTGCTGGGTTTCAGTAATGGCGGACATCATCATGGACGCTGCAAACATCTGCTGGCTGACTGAGTCGTGAAGCTCACGGGCAAGCCTGTTCCGTTCCTGGGAAACAATTTCCTGCATCCTGTTCTCAATATCTTCCGCTTTTTCGTTTGCCAGCTTTTGGGAGATCTTTGCCTGTTCTGCCATGTTCCTTTGAATCTTCTCGGCCCTGATTGCTATGGACTGCAATTCTTTACCCATTTCCAGAACATTTAATTGCCTACCTTCTTCAACCTGGTGAAGCATAGTGTCTACAGCAAAAAGCTGCCGGCGCCAGTATATGCCTGACAGCAAACCAAAGATCAGGCCTATGGCCAGGCTTACGCTCGGCACAAATATGATAAATGGTATATCAAATATTTCCGTTTCCCAAAGATCACGCCAGCCGGGAATGGGGAACATACTAAAAAAAGAGGCTGTCAGGACAGCAAGAATGAGGAGAGACATGCCCGCTCCCCATGCAATTTGCCGCTGGATGATACTCATACGCGCTTCACCTCGATATCCCCCGCTGCTATAGAAGTGAAAATTTTAACGCGCTGTCCTGATTGATCATAGCCAGGTGTCTGTAGGTGAAGATGCTGATTAAACATCTTTGATTTTTCGTACTCGAATATTCGGGCCTTACCCGCTATGGCTGAATGACTGACAGTAACCTCTACGTCATAGGGAACAAGCACCTGCACATTTCCGATAAAGTTCCGGATGAAAATGACGGTTTCTCCTTTTGGAATAACTGTATAGCTTAAGTCGATGACCGTATCACCTATACCGGTCTGGATATTGATGTCATTCCATTCATACACCTGCTCAGGCGTTTTTTGCTGGCCGACAAATATATTGGAAAAAAGAGGATTCTTTTTTATGACCGTTTCTTTCTGGAGATTGACTGATGGTTCCTTTAACTGCGGCTGAATCCGTTTAGGTTCTTTTTTGGACTGCCCAAACTGAATCAGCAGGTGAATCAAAATCGCCAGCAGAAAAAATTTCAGCGTCATCATATTGAAAATAGTGATGAGCAGAAAAATTAATCCCAGCCAGAAAAGCCATTTACCGGAGCTCTTAGGCATCCACTTTCTTCCGATATATACCATTCCAATTGGCACAAGAAGAGAGAACACCACGCCGCTGTTAAAAAAGGCTATTTCCACAAAGAGAAAGACAATGCCCAATATGATGATCCAGCTCATATAATCGCTTTTGTTGTTTGTGTTCATGAGGCATCCCCCTTTTGTGTAATGGAATGATTGATTAAAAGGCGCAGTATTTCCACGCCTTCTTAGAATACCATTTTTTGTTCATTAAGTAGCAAGAGTTTTATATCTTTTTTTGGAAAAAGTTTATACAGACAGGGTTTATTTTACTCTCTCGTTAATTTGGGCTGATGCTTAAGAAATAACCACTATAATACAGGCTTCTTCTCCATCTCTTTTTCCAGCTGCGCGATGCGTGCATCGATTGTGCTGCGGTGATAGGAGCTTTTCACCTCATGCTCAAGACGGTCAAGATAGGATTCGATTTCCTGGAATTTTGTAAAGGATTTATCATTGTTTTGATCCAGCACCTTATCCATCCGGTGGTTGGCGCGTGTAATATTTTCGCGGCCCATCAGCTCCATGCGGCGGATGTGCATATCTTTTAGTTTATGCTTCATTTCCTCGTATTTTCTTTCAAGCTCACCCATTTGCTGCACTGACTGGTTCAGGAGATCCTTTAAACGGCCGGCACGCTCTTCATACTGCATTTGCTCCTGTGAGGCGAACTGATAGAGTTCCTCTTCCCCGGCCTGTGAGGCAACTTCTGCCTGGCGCTTGCGTTTATCTGCAAGGTTTTTCGCCTGCTCGTATTCCCGGGTGAATTCTTCCTTTAATGTATATTGACGTTCCAACAGTTTGCGGACTTTTTCAGTTTCCCTCTCACAATCACGGAGGTACTGGTTTAAAAGGGCAATTGGATTCTTTTTCTCCTTTTTATCCAATGCTTCATGAAGGTCTGCCATTACTGTATCTTTAATTCTTGTTAATAGGTTTGCCATATCGATCTCTCCTCTTTTTAGTTTCTGTTTAATTCTGCCCACTGCTTTTCAAAGCTGGCGAAAGGGTCATTATCTTCTTCCATTACACTTGAGCCTGAATCGTTCCACTTTTTATAGACCAGATATAAAATGTATGCAGCTGCAAGCCCCAGGATTGCCGGGAAGTTGGAAGCTGTGGCCATCAAAGCAATGAACCCGATGATGCCAAATCCGATTTTCGCCATCGTGCTTTCTGCTTTTAAAAATTGTTTAAACACAAAGTATAGAATCGCCGCACTAACTGCCAGACCCACGATCGGGCCAAGATTTGAAATCAGCACCATCGCCGCAATACCACCTGCAATCAATAATCCAAGTTTTTTCATTTTTTGTTTCCTCCTTTCTTGATTTCATCTTACCTGTTTTATAAAAATGCTATAACGAGCCTCAGCTTTATTTTCAAATAAGACCTGAGACGTAGCAGTTGGTCGGCCTCTTTCAACTTAGCTGGGAAATTTGGAAAAAGAATGTACGTTAGTACAGCAGATTGGGGGGTACACATGGGGTATGCAAACAAATAATAATGATGTCTGCAATATGCAGTTTTTGATACATCTAGTGAAGTGGAGGTCTTCCCATGTTTGGGTATGATGATTTTATGAAGTTCATGCAAGCCTTTTTTGTGGTATTCCCTATAGTGACACTTATTCATCTATTGGGTCATATATTCTTTGCAGCCATATTTGGCGGGAAAGGAATCCGGGTTATTATTGGCACAGGTAAAATCCTGTTTTCAACGAGGTATTTGGAGGTTAGGCGGTTTTACTTCTGGTATGGGGGATGTGAGTATACATCTTTAACATACAACAATAAACTGACCAAATCTCTTATCTTTTTAGGAGGATCCATTTTAAACATCGCCAGTATTTTTCTTGTGAATTACTTGATCCGAATCGGTATTCTGGATGCAAATATGCTGTGGTACCAATTCGTCTATTTTTCCTTTTATTATGTCTTTTTCGCCCTGCTGCCAATGGATATGGCAGATGGAACGCTTAGTGACGGGAAAGCCATGTACAAGCTCTGGGTTGATAAAAATGAAGATGATTCCTCAGCAGACTGCCAGCTGGTTGATGAAAAAAGATAATAGGCATTCGTAAGGAAGCCCCGATCACCGGAGCTTCCTTTTTTCATT
>NZ_NPDG01000069.1:0-75827 GCF_002272225.1 Bacillus sp. 7894-2 | reverse complement strand
CAGCCTTCTATTATTTTCTTTTCTTGCCGGCAGCGTCCAATGCTGATTGGACCCAGCTGATCAAAGAGTTCGTTCGGCACATGAAAGAATTCTTTCCTGCCAATACTAATGGCGGAGGTGAAGTGTGATATGTATTTCTCATGGATGTTAGGGATTATGTTATTAGCACAAACACAGACTGCCGGACTTCCAGAAGATTTATCCATTGAAAATAACGGCGAATCCATTTCAAATATCAGCAGAATCGACTATCAAATACCTTTTCCCGGGTTTCCTCTGGTAGATAGTGAACGGTTCATTCAGCTGCTCGAGACATTGGATCGTCAGATGTATATTCCGCCTATGAACGCTTATATAGGCGATAGCGGGCGGATCGTTGCTGAGAAACCCGGCAGAATACTGCACCGTAAAGCATTCACAGATATTTTTTATTCATATTTTTATCATAAAGGGCCGGCCAGAATTGAGATTCCGATCCTTCCCGTTTATCCACGTGTCGATCGGGACCTTCTTTCCCATATCCGGGTTAAAATGATCGGCCAGTATGTTACATATTTTAATCCAAATAACACCTCACGCTCTCATAATATTCAGCTTGCAGCCGAAGCCCTTGATAATACTGTCGTGTTTCCGAATGAAGTATTCTCTTTTAACCGGTCTGTCGGCAAAAGAACTGCGGGGAAAGGGTATATGCGTGCTCCGGTTATCGTAAGAGGGGAGTTGTCAGAAGATATCGGCGGCGGGATCTGCCAGGTTTCCTCCACTCTGTTCAATGCAGTTGACCGGGCAGGCGTGAAGGTGCTCGAACGTTATTCCCACAGCAAGAAGGTTCCATATGTACCGCCCGGCCGGGATGCAACGGTAAGCTGGTATGGCCCTGATTTCACCTTTAAGAACCGTTACAGCTTTCCCCTGCTTATTCGGGCAAAAGCCCTGCACGGCCAGATGGTGATCAGAGTATACTCATCTGATGAAATAGATTATGAGCCCCGCCAGGTCCCGAAGGCTTCTACAATGCTGCCGGAAGAAATCAGCATTGAAAAGGAAGCGGTTAAAGAGGATTAAAAACCTTCAATTCATTCGGCTTATACTTCATCTATAAAAAAAGACCAAGGAGCATTATTACCAGCCCAAAGATCGCTGAGACCCGCTTCACGCTTCTGTTCTGCCGGGGCTTCAGGAATAAACTGATCACAAAACCAACCGGAAGAACAATGCCATTAAAGCTAAAAGTAAATGTTCCTAATAGATAATAACCAATCAGTTTCAGCACCAAGTGTTCTTCTTCCTCATTCCTGCTGCGGAACAAAAGATAAATGCCGGCTGCCCATAAAAGCAAAAAGATAATAATCATGCTTTGCACCCCCTTTAGATACGGTATTCTGTGTTGAGCAGGAAAGTGCCAAAGATAGAAAACACCCGCTCATAAGCGGGTGTTCAACTTTAAATAAGTGGTACAGAAGAGACAATCACGCCATCTTCATCTGCATATACATATTCACCCGGTTTCCAGTCAATCCCGCCAAACGTGATAGGAATGCTCCGGTCCCCTTTTCCTTCTTTTCGGCTCTTTAAAGGGTTTGAGCCAAGTGCCAGGATGCCTGTGTCGAGGCTTCCAAGCTCCACAGTATCCCGAACGCATCCATAAATAATTACACCGGCAAGCTTTCTTGATTGAGCTATCTCACCAAGCCTGTCCCCCATTAGTGCGCATCTTTTTGAACCTCCGCCATCCACCACCAGGACACTTCCCTCCGGAATGGACTCCAGCGACTCTTTGACCAGCACGTTATCTTCAAACACTCTAACCGTAGAAATGGGGCCGGAAAACTTTCTTTTTTGCCCATAAGATTTAAACTCCTGCTGGCAAATACGCAGCTCCTGGCTGTGTTCATCACATAAGTCTGCCGTTTTAAAATCCAAAAGAGATCTCCTCCTTTAGCACTTTTGGCTGTAAACCTCATTATGCCATCTTTCAATACTTCGATATGCAGCAGCCTGTTCCCTTCCTTTTTTCATAATCGAAAGGGAAAGATTGCAGATTTCAGGCATATATCTTTTAGTAAGGAAATTCTGCGCTAATAGAAAAGGGAGGTTAAAGGATGGCTTTAATGTGGGCTATTACAATCGGTTTTATTGTTTCATTGGGGCTGGTCGGATTTATGCTTGTCCATTTTCTAAAGGGTGCAATGGATTCCCGCGATTCCACGACTGTTGACAGGATTCAGAGTGATTCGAAAGAGTAGTGAAAAGAGGCTGCCGGAATTGGCAGCCTCTTTTCTAGCTTTGACAGTTTGCACAATAGAACGTTTTTCGTGAAGATATTTCTTCTTTCACTATAGGGCTGCTGCAGCGGAGGCATGGTTCTCCTTCTCTGTCATAGACCCTGCACTGCTCATTATACCCCCCGGTTTTGGCATCTCCTTTAAATAAGACCTCTTCCATATACCCCCCAAACTGAATGGCACGGGTTAATACGCCCTTCATGGACTGATACAGGATTTTTATTTCATCCTCATCCAATTCATCCGCTTTTTTCATTGGCAGCAGTCCAGCCTCAAAACAGATTTCATCGCTGTAGCAGTTGCCGATTCCGGAGAGAAACTTCTGATTGACAAATGTCGTTTTCAGCATTCCTCTTCTGCTTCCGATCAGTTCCCGGAAGGCCGGAAATCCCAATGTGTGATCCAGAGGCTCCGGTCCCAGATGGGAAAGCTCCTTATCCATCTCTGCATCTGTCAGCAAATGCAGATAGCCAAGTCTTAGTCCAATAAAATAAAGCTTTTTATCACCAAAAGAAATAATAACCTGTTTGGTTCGGTCAGGATTGTCCGCTTCGCTGCCGATATACATCCAGCCCCCAAGCATAAGGTGCAGCAGCAGATTTTTACCGGAGCTCAGCTTGAAAATCAGGTGCTTGGCCCTTCTTTGGATTTCCGTTATTTGCACATTAATCAGCTGACTTTTGAATTGGGCAGGCTGCACATTTATTGATTTTTCGCGGTTCACCTCTACATCAGTAATGACGTTACGGACCAGTTTCTCCGTTAACAGCCTTCTGTAGGTTTCCATTTCCGGAAGCTCAGGCATGGTGTCAGCTCCTTCCTAAGATACTGTTACCTTAGTATTTAATGGAAGGATTCACTTCATTCCTGAAAACTGTACAATCAATTTTTTTCGTTTGTTCAACGTTTCGTAACAATAGTTTCCAATATTTTGATGTTAGAAATGGTACGATGATGATAAAGGGAGGTTTTTCCATATGCAAAAGAACCGTTCCAGCAATCAGGCTTTAATGTTTTTTATCGTTTATATTGCGTTATTAGGCAGTTTAATTTTTGCGGCTGTATTATTCAAACCCGCTTTTCAACAGGAGCAGCCTTCAGAAATTTCTTCTGCTTTCTCCAAAGAACTCCAGGTTCAAAAGCACAATCAGGAAAAGAAGGCAGCTGAGAACGAAGGAAAATGGCAGCCATCCAATACGTTTATGATCACAGCCATTTCCATCGGCTCTTGTCTTGATATCATTGTTGTGCTTCTCTGGGCCCGTCATGAAAATAAAAAGAAACAGCAGGGGCATTTCTCCAATCCAAATAGGTTGAACAATAAGAAGTGGTTCTGGTACTTGGTTTCAATGGGCATTGTTTTGCCCAAAGATGGCAAGTTGACATTCAGCCTAAAAAACTTCATCTTAACTGTTATCTTTTTGGTTTTATTGAAGTTTTGGCTGTTTGACCAGCTCGAGAGCGTCTAAGATCTTCACAGACTCCGATTAACAGCCTCATTCAGCTGTGCAATAATATCATCCGCATGTTCAATGCCAATGGATATCCTTACCACCTGCTTAGTAATGCCGAGCTCCCTGCACACTTCAGGAGGCAATGCCCGGTGGGATGTTGTCAGAGGATGGGATACGGACGTTTCAACACCCGCAAGTGTCGGCACAATTTTTATCCATCCAAGCTCTTTGAAAAATTTATTCACATCAGCACTCTCAGACAATTCAATCGTGACGATGGCGCCGAACCCTTCTTCTCCGTGCTGAAAAGGATAATAGACCTTGTTTACTTCCTGATTTTGCTCTAATGCCCTTGCCACTCTTCTGGCATTGGCAGACTGCTGCTTCATTCTGAGAGCCAGCGTTTTCGCTCCCCTGCAGGTCAGCCAGGCTTCAAATGGACTTAAATTTGCCCCGAGGTTTACAATTTTCCCGCGCGCTTTCCCAACCAGCTCTTCATCTCCAGCGAGGACACCGGCAGTAATATCACTGTGCCCGCCTATGTATTTGGTTGCACTGTGGACAACTAGATCAATGCCTTTCAAATAGGGCTGGCAATGATATGGAGTGGCAAATGTATTATCAATCAGGGTAACAAGATGATGCTTCTTCGCCAGGCGGACGACTTCATCCAGGTTTTCCACCCGCAATAAAGGATTTGTGATGCTTTCTGAGTATAGAAGTTTTGTATTCTCCTGTATAGCTCCCTCCACCTGGAGAGCATCAGAAAAGGGCACGACGGTCACTTCTATACCGAGCTGTGTCAGCTCTTCCTTGATTAAATGGAAGCTGCCTCCGTACAGGTCATCGGCAGCCACAATATGGTCGCCGCTTTTGACCACAGCAAGCACTCCCGAGAGGATGGCAGATAAACCGGAGGAGGCAGCTGTCCCGGCCGGCGCTCCTTCAAGACCGGCAATTAATTCACCAAGCTCATCTGTATTCGGATTTCCGACCCGGGAATAAAGGTAGTTGCCGTTACCCTGATAAAACCCCTCCAGCTCATCAAGATCGCTGAAAGCGAAAGCCGAGGTTTGATAGATGGGTGTGACTTTACTTTTAATATTGCGATTGCTGTTATTTTTTCTATGCAGGACAGACGTTTCGAAATTCATTTGACCTTTCCCCTTTAAAAGAAATAAGTCCGGAGAAATGCCCAGACCTTTTTAATAATAATTAGCTGAATTTATAAAAAATTATATCAATACAGCTTTTATGCGTCAATGAATGAAAGGATCTCTATTCTACTTTACTTCCTTCAGAAAGCTTTTAGTCCTGATGCCCGTTCGACGAATGTTTAATGTTGTGTCTACATGAATATCCGCTTCAGCAAATTTTTCATCCCAGTTCTTCTCGACTTTTTTGAAATTCTGATAATCCTGTCTCAGCACAACTTCACCAAAACCAAAAATATCAGTACCAAATTCCTGCTGGACCTTTTTGATCGTTTCTGCCACCTTTTCATTAACCTGTTTCTCTGCAATTTGCCCGTTTTCTTCGTATGTTTTTGCTTTATCAAACTGATCGTTGCAATGAGTCCCGTCAATATAAGCCTCTGCTCTAATTTTTATATGAATATCAGCTTTTCCATTCTCGAGTTCCCCTTTAATCTTTGTCCTTGTATCGTATACTCTCATCCCCATATAACGGCTTTCGCTGCATTTTACAGTAATCGAGGTTTTATCAATTTTATCCTGAATCCATAAGTAATTCCTTGAATCCTCCAATGTCAGGAACCCTTCCAGCTTATCACCTTTGAAAATAGCCAGCGAGTCCAGGACGACAAGCGCGTCCGGGGTGACCTTCATCATATTTTCCGCACTGGCTCCAGACTCCGGGTCACCCTTTATCCTGACCGCGGCCATTACAGGCTGACGACCACGAGCGGTCCATGCCGTAATGACATCATTCATTCTCACTCCCGGGTCTCCGCCCCAATCCTTCATCATCGTGTCCAGCTGAGTATGCAGCTTTAAAGATGTAGATTTCTGGAATTGATACGTCACTTTTAGAACATCAGAACCTTTAGCATCTCTTGCAATCAATATATTAAAATCATCACGGATTTCCCGGTTTCTTTCCAGAAAATCAATGAAATCAATAATCCCCTCTTTTGCAAGCTCCTCTCCTATAATCAGTGTGCGCATGTGAGAATAAATCAGGTGCCTGGACATCCCTTCATTCATTCTATAAGTCAGCTCTGCCAGAGAATTTCCCTCCGCAGAGTAAACGATGGATGGAGCAAAGCCGCTGGCGGTGCGGTTATTCAATTCAGTTGCATTAATCCCTTCCACAGTCAGAATATACTTATCGTTTTCTCCCTTATCCACAGCCATTCCTGTGACAACGGTTATTTCACCCAGTTCTCGCTGATCCCAGCATCCGGACAGCAGTACTGCCGCTAATAAAATGGCGGACATCACACCAGAATTTTTCAATTGGGCTGATCTCCTTTCATTGGAGGAGGAGAAGGCGACCCTGTCTTTGGAAACTTTTCAGGATTCTGCGTCTTTAAATAAGCCGGCCTCTTCCTCATGCTCCAGATCGGGAATCTGAAAAATACATCCTTCTGCTGCTCGATGATAAACGGGGCCACCGGCGAAAGATATGGAATGCCAAAAGACCTGAGAGAGCTCAAGTGGGCCACAATAAAAACAAGTACAATCAGGACGCCATACAAACCCAATATGGCCGACACAATAATCAGTAGAAACCTTAACAGCCTTGCTGCTACTGCAAAACTATAAGTGGGCGATACAAAATTTGCGATGGCTGTAATAGCGACAATGATGACCATAATATTCGATATAATCCCTGCCTCTGCCGCAGCCTGTCCGATTACGAGAGCCCCTACGATTGAAACAGTCTGCCCGACAGCCCTTGGCATCCGGACACCGGCTTCCCTCAGGATCTCAAAGGTTACTTCCATCAATATCACTTCAATCACTGCCGGAAACGGCACTCCTTCCCGCTGGGCAATAATCCCGAGAAGAAGGGGCGTGGGCAGAAGCTCATGATGAAAGGTTAAAATCCCGACATATAAGGAAGGTGTAATCAAAGCAATCATAAAGGATAAATAGCGGATTATTCTTAAGAAGCTTCCCATCATGAAGTTTTGATAATAATCTTCTGCAATGGAAAAGAAATCGACCAGTACAGCCGGAACCACCAGCACAAAAGGTGTGCCATCAACAAGAATGGCAATTTTCCCTTCAAGTAAATTGGATGCCACTGCATCAGGCCTCTCACTGTTCAGAGCCAGCGGAAAAGGTGTCGCAGATTTATCTGCAATCAGCTCTTCAATATTTCCGGATTCAAAGATAGCATTCACCTTTATCCCTCTAAGCCTTTTGCGCACCTCTCCAACGATCTTTTCATTTGCCGTGCCTTCCATATACCCGATGTATACAGTAGTGTTCGTCTCAGAACCAATGATGAATTTTTCAAATCGGAGGTTTCTGTTTTTTATTCTTCTTCTCAGCAGGCTTACATTTGTTGTAATCGACTCCACGAACCCATCCTTAGGCCCCCGGATGACCGTCTGAGTGCTTGGCTCTGTTATGGACCGGTCTTCGCCGATAGCCATGGAAAGAGAAAGTGCCTTTTCCATATCTTTAAATAAAATGATGATGTTACCATAAAGCAGAGAGGTGATAATCTCATCGAATGACCCGACCAGCTGATAGCCGGCTCCTCCGAGTTTCGCCTTGCATAAAGACTTTAAATCATCCTCTGTTGTTAATTTAAAACCATCCTCTTTCCCGCTGATGGATTGAAGAATCGTTTCCTTTAGCAATTTAGTATCAATCATAGTTGTAAGATAGATAAGCAGCGCATCTTTGCCTTCTGTTTTCAGCTCATCCATGCTTAAATCAACCGTGCTTCCGAACTCTGCGTTTATTTTTTCTTTCAGCTGTTCAAGATTCATGCTTTCAAGATTCGGACCTGGGTCTGCGGTTTCCTCAATTTGTACAGGATATTCGTTTTTTTTGCGCATTTTTAAAAGTGATTTAAGAATACTCAAAACTTCATCCCCTTCGTGCCGGGTTTAGACTTTTTCTTTCGCCTCTTCCATAAAACGGCGATTAATAGGAGTGAAGGCAGTCCGAACTGCAACGGCAAATGCAGGAAATATGGGACCATCTCAAGTCCCTCCTGCCAATGGTCACCAAAATTTACTGATATCAATACAGAATAAGCTGAAACAATCATGGCAGCAGGCAAGGAAAAATATCTGTACGGAAGTCTGAATGTGTATTCCAGGCCCTTCAATCCGGCAAACATAAACACCGACCCCTTGACCAAAATCCCCAGCATCATGATAAAAACAACGAGCGCATCAATTCTTTCAATGAAATTACCGATGGATACCTCACGGGCTGAACTGAGCATAGGAAAATTGGAACGCAGCAAAGCATCAGCTCCAAGAGTCACAATCATTAAAAACATCGCAAATAATAAAAGCGCACCCGCAATTGCCACTCCGAGCAAGGACACACGCAGGCAATATTTAAAATTGGTTACTACAGGAAGGATGAGTGTAAATGCAATAAGCTCGCCAAAAGGAAACACGATCAAAGTTGGAAAAAGCGCCTTCAAAACAGGCTTAAGCCCATCTCCGAGCACAGGCTTTATTTCATTTAAATTGGCATTCCCGCTTGCGAATAAAAGGATGGTCAAAAGGAATAAAAATCCGAATAAATAAGGAGTAAAAATTTCTGAAGTTCTGCCAAGGACTTCAAGGCCAAGATATAAAATATAAGCCATGGCAAGACAGATGGTCAGCGAAATGATCTCAATTGGCGTTGACGGCAGAATAGCCGAAGCAATCAATTCGCCAAAATCCCGGACCACCCGGCTGGCAAGGTACAGAAAATAAACTACATAAATATTAGAAAAAATAATGGCAATTGGTCTTTTAAAACCAATTTCCATGAGCTCATACAAATTTTTCCCGGGCACCCTGCTGATTAGGAAATAGTAGAATAGCATGATCCCAAACCCAAACATAATGGAGGCTGCAATGGCAATCCAGGCATCTTTCTTGGCATCCCCGCCTACTCCGACAACAATGGCGCTTCCTAAAAGGAAATTGATCAACAATGTCAGCAGCTGGCTGAGAGATATATTCTCTTTTAACATTCCATCACCAATCCCCTGTGTATGTTCAATTAAGCAAGCGTTTCTATGATGGCCGCTTCTTTTTCTTCGCTTTCAAAAGGCGGAAATCAGCCACTGTACTTGAGGCCAATCCAATCAAAACAGTAAAAATAATAATCATTCTTCCAGTGGCAATCTCTGAAAACAGCAGATTCCTCAAAGCTTGGAAAAACGTATAATCAAATATTCTCATATCAAATATAGTGCTCAATATTGCCAAGAGTAGAAAAATGGTCAGATAGCTGAATGTAATCATGACTGTACCCCATTAACATTGGATATTGTATATCTTTTCTCGGTCTGCACATTTTATCCAGAATTAAAGAAAAAACTGCTCAGGTTCCGATATACCAATCCACCTGATTAATTAACAATTATTTGGGTATGGTTAGAGAAGGAGAAATTGTATAGTAACAGGGTTTACAGGAAAAATTATGAATGAATATAACGTAGGAGGACAAATATGACGACATCCAACCACAATACACCCCAATATCCTGAGCCATATTGGAGGGAAGAGGAACTTCCTGCCTTTGATAAGCTCAGAGAAGATGCTCAAACGGACATTGCGATTGTCGGCGGAGGCATTACCGGGATAACGGCAGGGTACCTTCTTGCCAAGGAAGGCTTTAAAGTGGCGATTCTTGAAGCCGGCAATATCCTGAACGGCACCACTGGACATACAACAGCCAAAGTGACGGCACAGCATGGCTTAATATATGATGAATTGATCAGCCACTTTGGTGTGGAAAAAGCTAAACTCTATTATCAGGCTTCAGCAGATGCACTGAATTTCGTCCGGAACACAGCATCGGAAAAACAAATTGAATGCGACTTCAGTAATGAAGAAGCTATCATCTATGCTGTATCGGAAGAGTACGCACAAAAAGTCGATAAAGAGCGGCAAGCCTATGAAAAACTGGGAATCCCACACGGAATGAAGGAGAGCATTCCGTTTAACATCAACACGACTGCCGTTCTCTCCATGCTTGACCAGGCCCAGTTCCATCCGGTTAAATACTTGAAAAAGCTGCTTAAAGACTTTGTGGATTTGGGAGGAATTGTGTATGAAAATACCACAGCAGCAGATATTGAAGAAGGCAGTCTTCCTGATGTCGTAACCAGAGACGGCCATCGCCTGAAATGCAAATATGTCATTGCTGCCTCCCACTTCCCTTTTGCGGATATGAAAGGGTTTTATTTTTCCAGATTATCTCCGGAAAGATCTTATGTACTTGGCGTAAAAATCAAAGAGGACTTTCCTGGAGGCATGTATTACAGTGCAGATTCACCGACCCGCTCGATGAGGTACACACCTTATAACGGAGACAAGCTTATTTTAGTGAGCGGCGACAGCCACAAGACGGGCCATGGGCCGGATACGATGAAGCACTACGATGCCCTCGAAGTGTTTGCGGAAGAGGTGCTTGGCATTACCGATTATCCTTATCGATGGTCTGCCCAGGATTTATACACACTTGATAAGGTCCCGTATATTGGCCCGATTACATCCAAGCAGAAGAATATCTTTGTCGCAACAGGCTACCGGAAATGGGGTATGACAAACGGGACAGCAGCAGCCATGCTGATAAAGGATCAGATTATGGAAAGGGACAACCCTTATGCAGAGCTGTTTACGCCATCGAGATTCCAGGCTGACCCAAGCATCAAAAAATTTATCGCGGCCAATACGGATGTTGCCGGACAGCTGATCAAAGGCAAGCTTGAATTCGTGCCAAAAGAAACAGGAGATCTGTCAAATGATGAAGGCGGCGTCGTGATGATTAAAGGCAAGCGGACAGGGGCATACAGGGATCCTGAAGGCAGCCTTCATCTTGTGGATACAACCTGCACCCACATGGGGTGTGAATGCGAATGGAATCATGGCGACCGAACATGGGACTGCCCATGCCACGGCTCCCGCTTTTCCTATGATGGAACCGTTGTGGAAGGTCCGGCTGCCAAACCGCTGAAGAAAGTTGAAGAATAAGATATAAATAATTGAAATGAAATGTAAAAAAGACAGTCTTCTAATGGGAAAACTGTCTTTTTTTATGCATTTTCCGGAGATTTACTTGCCAGTGATGGAGATGGTACGAATTTATGCAGATAGCTCTTTTTATTTTCGGATAGCGGCAGCAAAAAAATCCCCCTTTAAAAAGGAGGATTCTGCTCAATCAGTCCTGCACGTTGTTCTCTTTCCTTTCTTTGCTTCCGGTTGTGAATTCAACAAGCTCTTCGCTTGTGCGCTGCGGTCTGTGTTTATTGTTATTGCGCTGTGCATTGCCATTTCCACGTTTGGTTCTGCCCATATTCTCATCTGCTCCTTTTTTTGTTTTATCAGGAGTAGTATGAGTCAATTATGGAGCAGTTATTCTGATGCCAGCACTCCAAGCTCAGGTCCTTTTCGATGCCTGGTAGCCTGTTCAAAGGCATAAGCAAGTTTGATCAGGAGCGGCTCACTGTAAGCAATTCCTGTAAATGTGATGCCCACCGGCTCTCCTTCAGAGGTATACCCGGCTGGTACTGTGATGGATGGATAGCCCGCTTTTGCAGGGATGCCTGCTCCATAATTATTCGGGAACACGATGGCATCCAGATTATGCTTTCGCATCACGCAGTCAATGCCCTGCTCTCCTGAAAAATAGATATCCTTCTCTAGAGCTGATAAATACGCTGATTCGGTCAAATTTCCGCTTGTTTCCTCCGCTTCAATCAGAATAGATTGGCCGTATTTCAAGCACTTTTCGCTGTTTTTTTCATTAAATTCAATGACATCGGACAGGGTGCGAATATGAAGGTGCGGGGCAACAGTCCGGAGATAGGCATTCACATCCGCTTTAAATTCATAAGTCAGGACATCGTAACTCCACTCCATTTTAGTGGAAGGAATCACTACTTCATCGACAACCTCTGCACCCAGTTCATTTAACCGGGCTACAGCTTGATTCATAACGGCGAGCTTTTCAGAACTTAAGTAGTCAAAATAAGTATCTCTGGCAATGCCGATTCGTGCTCCCTGAAGTCCATTTTTATCAAGGAAGATGGTAAAATCCTTCTCCTGAAGATCCTGATTTGTCAGGGTAACCGGATCATTTTCGTCAGAGACTGCCAGCACGTTTAATAATAAAGCGGCATCCTTTACCGTTCTCGCCATTGGCCCGGCAGTATCCTGGCTATGGGCAATCGGAATAATCCCGGTTCGGCTGACAAGTCCGACGGTCGGCTTTATTCCGACGAGAGAATTCTGGCTGGCAGGACTTAATATGGAGCCTGATGTCTCCGTTCCAATGGCTGCAGCTGCAAAATTAGCGGCAATGGCGGCACCGGATCCTGCGCTCGAACCTCCCACATCAAATTTCCCCGGCCCATAAGGGTTTAAGGTCTGTCCGCCGCGCGAACTGTACCCGCTCGGCATCCCTTCTGTCATAAAATTGGCCCATTCTGTCATATTCGTTTTTCCGATAATGACAGCTCCCGCTTTTCTCAATTGAGAAGCCACAAATGAATCATTTTGTGCATAGTGACCCTTCAAAGCAAGTGACCCGGCAGTTGTCTGCATTTTGTCTCCTGTATCGATATTATCCTTTAACAATATGGGTATTCCATGAAGAGGGCTTCGCGGCCCCTTCTTTTCTCTTTCCGCATCAAGAGCAGCTGCAATATGCAGTGCATCCGGATTGAGTTCTAAAACAGAATGAAGGTTTTTATCCAGCTGTCCAATTCGGTTCATATACATCAATACAAGTTCTTTGGAGGTAATTTCCCTATTCTGCATTTTTTCCTGCAGTTCATCTATCGTGGCTTCAGGCAAATAATCATCATGAAAACTCTTAAGCCTTGGATTCTCCATCATTGATTTCCCCTTATTCTTTAGTTAAATAAAGCTCCACTTACTAATTCGCTTAGAAAAGGAGAAATTCCTTTTTATAAAAAAATGCCAGGCACCAATTGATATAGGTGCCCGACACTTGATTTTTATACGATTTGGCCGCCGCGCATGACTTTCTTTTCAGCAGTGAGGCCCAGTTCTTTTGCCATTTGTTTAAGTTCGCGCTCTTCTCTTTCAGTGACGAGAGAAATAACGGTTCCGCCTGCGCCGAATCTTCCTGTTCTTCCCGAGCGGTGGACATATTGATTCATATCCTTCGGGAAGTCGAAATGTACGACATGGGTAACTCCTTTGATGTCCAGCCCTCTTGCCGCAACATCTGTGGCAATCAGCATATTCGTTTTGCCCGTGCGGAAGTTCTTGATGGCTTTCTGCCTGTCAAATTTGCTCAGGTCGCTGTGCAGAGTGCTTGAAGAGATATTTTTAAAATCAAGCTTTTCTGCCATAACGGTTAGGTTGCCGATATCCTTGACAAATACCAGTGCCTTTATGTCTTCAAGCCTTGAGATCTTTTCGAGCATTTTGATTTTATCCCGCGCTTCTGCCACAAAATAAATATGGTCCACACCTGCAGCCTGAATGGTTTCATCCTTCTCAACACGAATGACTTCAGCATCAGCTGTCAGTTCTTTTGCAAGCTGCTCAACAACCGGCGGCAGTGTCGCTGAAAACAGCAGGACCTGGCGTTCTTTAAGTGTAGCTTTAACAATGTTTTGAACCGTCTGAGTGTGTTCCTTAACGAGAAGCTGATCGCCTTCATCAAGGACTACGGTTTTGACTTCATGCATTTTCAGCTTTTTCTGTTTAATCAGCTCCATCACCCGTCCCGGCGTTCCTAAAGCAATATGCGGATGCTTCTTCAATTTTTCAAGCTGCCTTTTCACATTGGCTCCGCCGATAAAAGAAGCTGCTTTAATTCCGCTTCCTTCTGCCCACTTTTGAATTTCCCCCAAAATTTGCATGATTAGCTCCTGGGAAGAGGCCAAAATAACAGCCTGGACGGCCTGTTTATCCGGATCAACTTTTTCAAGGACCGGCAGAAGGTAAGCAAGTGTTTTGCCTGTTCCAGTCGGGGACTCGGCAATAATATCTTTGCCTTCCAAGGCAGGAGGAACCGCCTCTGCCTGAATGGTCGTCGGCTGTACAAATGCAGACTTTTTCCATGCTTCCTGGATAAACGGCTTCATATCTTGAATGATAGATTGTGTCATAAGTAACTCCTTTTAAACTTTTCTTCACAATTATTTTCTAGCCTATAGTATAGCCGATTATGAAAGAAAAGAGTACCGGCATATACAGCTGGTACTCTTACTCTCAATTTTTAAAGCTAAAGCATCAACCGGTGGCTCCGCATCTGGCTTAATAGGCAGTTATGTAAAATTCCTATTTCCGTCCTCAGCCTTTTCCTTCAGTTCATTAGCAAGAAGGGACAGGCTTTCGGTTGTATGATTAATTTCCTGAATGGACTGAACAATGCTGTCGAGGTCTGTTTTGTTGCGGCCGAACATGTCCAGATACTGTTCCATTTCCATTTTCACAGTAACAAGCCCGCCTTTTACCTGCTGAATCTGAGCTTGTGATTCTTTTGTTGAAAGATTCATGGAGTTCATCGTATCAACCAGCACGCTGATTTGATTGTCGCTTTTTTCGATTTGTTCCTTGATATGGCTGCTCATCTTCTTAGAGTTTTCTGCCAGTTTTCTCACTTCGGTTGCCACTACGGCAAATCCCCGGCCTTCATCACCCGCCCGGGCCGCCTCAATTGATGCATTCAGTGCCAGCAGATTCGTCTGATCGGCAATATCTTCAATCCCTTTTGTCATCGTGATAATTTGCTCAGAGATTCCTTTTAAAGCTTCAATTCCACTTATAGACTGCTCCACATCCTGAAGGACTTTATTGAAAGCATGAACCATCTCATCCATTTGTGTTTGGTTGAGGTTAGTCAGGTTCAGCAAATTTTTGCTGCTTTTTTGCGTTGTTTCGGTTTCACTGCGGATTTGATCAGCTTTCAAGCTTGTCTCATTGATCGAAGCTTCCGTTTGCTGTACCGAGGCTGCTACTTCCTGGCTGATAGAATTTAATTCTTTCTGCAGATGAGCATTTGAAGCATTTAATTCATTGAGTTCATTCATTCTGGCCTGCAGATAATTTTCGACAACCAGCTGGGAATCAAGATTGATGATATGTGTAAGAGCCAGCAGTGCGTTCGTCAGCTTCTCAGGATCCTGGTGCAGTTCCGCTACGATCTTAGGCACCAATAATGTATTAATGGCAGAATAGGTGGCCAGAAACCACTCAACTGGAAGACCAGCCCCGTTATGGGTATTGCCAATCCTCGTTCTCATCGCAAAGTATTCATCATCCAGATTGCCGCTTAATAAGCTCTGGAAATATTGGACGTATACGCCATAGAGCCTATCCCTGCTTGTATTTTTTTCAGCAATTCTCTTTAATGGCGACTGTTTATAAAGATGATCCAGAACTTTCTGGAGCAATTCATCCAGCAGGGGTGAAATCACCGGGTTCAGATCCTGAAGTGTTTCAAGATGCTTTTTTGAAAAGCCCATATACCACAATCGTTCATTAATACGCTGATCTTTTACTTTAACTGTTTCCTCTGATTCTGGAAAGTTCATTTCCGGCTGAAAAAATGAAGATGGATTCTTCTTTTTTAACTGAAATAGCATAATAGTGTCCCTCCGGCTCTTTAGCCAATTTGTACATGTTTTGTATATATCATGTATAATTAATAGGTAAATAGCAACTATTAACTCTTTATTTATATCGGGTCAATAGTCCTTAATATAAATAGAGGATGCACATTATATGTACATCCCCTGAAATTCTATTATTTTGCCTGCTGCTCTATAGGTAACATAAGGTTCACGATGGTCCCTTTTCCCACTTCACTCTCAAATAGGATCTCCGCCTTGTGTTCATCCATAATCTGCTTGGTAACCATCAGTCCTAAACCGGTTCCATCCGGCTTCGTTGTATAAAATGGATCCACGACCCGTTCCATACTTTCTGCATCTATCCCGCAGCCTTCATCTTTAATGCTGATCAAAACCTGGTCACCCTCCGCCAGTTGGGCCGAAATCAGGATTGTGCCGCCTTCTGCCATAGATTCCATCGCATTTTTGATCAGATTAATAAAAGCCTGCTTCAGCATATGTTCGTCACAATGAACTTTAGGAAGGGATTTAAGATTCTCTGTTTCAAAACGGATATTCTGATTGGCTGCCTGTTCTTTAATGATTGCGAGGACGTATTGAATCACTGCATTCAGTTCAACCCTTTTAAACATAGGCAGCCTTGGTTTGCTCAGGATCATAAGGTCATCTGCAATCAGATTAATGCGGTCGATTTCTTCAATCATCATTTTATATCGATCCCTGTCTTCAGGGTATTTTTCCATCTGCAGCTGAGTAAACCCTCTTAATGCTGCTAAAGGATTTCTCACCTCATGGCCCACTGCCGAAGCCATCTGTCCAACAGCAGCCAGCTTTTCCGTCTGGCGGAGTTCCTGGAAAACATGTGTCAGCGAGTGAATATATGAATAGAATCGGTTCAGCAGAACATAGGAAACACTCGAAAAAATGACCATAAGCACGATTGGCACCATTACCTTCTGGCTGCTCAACAGTAAACCAGCCAAAAGATACTTCCCAATCATGCCTCCGGATACGATCCAAAAATAGCGCTTATTCACAAAAATTGGCGCAAATATAATAAATAATAGTTCTACTGCGCTTCCGCTCTGGAATTCCTTCGACTCACCAAGATAGATCAGCATGCTGTTACTAAAATCTATCAGAAAAAAACCTGCAAAAAATAAGTATTTTACCTGAAATGGGCGTTTTGTCCTGATTAGATAAACCGCTAAGGGCAAGATCAAGATAATAGCCAGGTAATACACCCATCCAAGCCCGCCATTTGGCAGTCCGATAGTGCCGCCTGTATTGAGGGGAAGCAGATAATAATAAAATAAATCATAAAGTGCTAATATAATATAAAACAGCCAGATAAAAAGGGTGACTGCTTTTGTTTCTTCTTTTATCAGAGTATCTTGATTAAAGCCTTTCATTTTTACATGCTCCTTGGTTAATTCTAGTAATAATAGCCTTAAGGACTATTATATACGTTTGTGTCGAAACATGTAATATTATGTTATATTCTTAAACTTCAAAAAACCGGCCAAGGTATTTCCTGGCCGGTTTGTGTATAATAGCTAAGGTTTTAAGATGACTTTGATGCAGTCATCTTCATGGTCATTAAAAATCTTATATGCACGATCTGCTTCTTGGAGGGGAATCTGATGAGTAATGATCGACTTTGGATCAAATTCCTTGTTCGTGATTTTTTCGAACAGCTCTGGCATGTAGTGCACAACAGGTGCTTGTCCCATTTTGATGGTAACATTTCTCGAGAAGAATTCCTCCAGCGGGAACATATTATATGTCAGCCCGTACACACCTGTCAGCTGGACGGTCCCAAATTTACGAACGGCTTTTGTCGCCATTTGAATCGGGCCAAGCGTTCCCCCCTGCAGCTTCAGCTTCTGTTCGATTTTTTCCACTGCGGATTTCTTTCCATCCATACCCACACAATCGATGACCACATCAGCTCCACCCTGGGTGATTTCTTTCAGATAAGCTCCCATGTCATCATATCTCGTAAAGTCATAGACCTCCACATCATTAGTGAGTTTGGCGTGGTTCAGACGGTAATCAAGATGATCGACCGCTATTACCCGCTTAGCACCTTTCATCCAGGCAAATTTCTGGGTCATTAACCCGATGGGGCCGCAGCCCAGGACGACGACTGTATCTCCCGCTTTTACACCTGAATGCTCCACACTCCAATAAGCTGTCGGCAGCACATCCGATAAAAAGAGCAGTGACTCATCCTCCAGCTCGCATGATTCCGGTATGACAAAGGGCATGAAATTGCCAAATGGCACCTTCAAAAACTCTGCCTGGCCGCCCGGATGATTTCCATATTTCTCGGTATAGCCAAAATAGCCGCCCGAATCGTTATGGGGGTTGGAATTATCACATTGGCTTTCCATTTCATGCTGGCAGTAGAAGCAATGCCCGCATGACACATTAAATGGAATAACCACCCTGTCGCCTTTTTTTACCCGTGTCACATCAGGGCCTGTCTCCTCAACAATTCCCATCGGTTCATGCCCGATAATATACCCGGGCCGCAATGGCATGTTTCCCTGATATAAATGAAGGTCCGATCCGCAAATGGCTGTTGACGTGATCCGGACAATCACATCATCCCTTTTTTCAATTCTGGGATCTTCCACATTTTTTACCTGAATATCTTTTGCTCCCTGGTAAGTTACAGCTCTCATGCTTCACACTCCTTAAATGACTTAGTAGGCTATACCCTCCGCACAGTTTTATTAACACCATTTATATCCATTTTATGAATTGAAAAATTTTCCTAAAAAGTTAAATCTCTAATAATATTAAAGAAATAGTACGAAAGACCAGTTTAATTATTCTGAATTTTGTAAATATAATAGAGTCACAGCTTTTCCGGCTGTGATCAGTACATATTTTGAGAGGAGATTTTGAATGAAGAAAAAAAGAATGATTGGGTCAGCAGTATTAAGTATGGCAATGGGGCTTTCGGTGTTTGCATCAGGGGCATTTGGCCAGCAGGTTGAGAGCAATGAAACCTACCGGGTCGTTATTCAGGGACCAAGTGCGGAAAAGGCTAAGGCGAAAGCGAACTACGGAGTACGGTGGGATTTTGGACAGAAAGGTTTTACTACAACGGTCAATGCTAAACAGTATCAGGCACTTTTAAAAAATAAAAACTTAAAGATTGATAGAGTTGATGAAGTTAAGAATACACCTGTCACCGCTGCAAAACCTGGATCGGGGGCAGCATCTGCTCCAACTGACAGTACACCCTGGGGAATTGAAGCCATTTATAATGACAGTTCCATCAAAAGCACTTCAGGCGGAAATGGGGTAAAAGTGGCCGTGCTGGACACAGGTGTAAATACAGCACATGCTGACCTTGCCGGACAAGCCGAGCAGTGTAAAGACTTCACACAAAGAAAGTCGCCTTTAATTGACGGAAGCTGTGGAGACAAAAACGGACACGGCACACATGTTGCTGGTACTGTACTGGCTACTGGCGGAGCTAATGGACAGGGTGTTTATGGCGTAGCCCCAGACGCAGATCTCTGGGCATATAAAGTGTTAAATGACAGAGGATCAGGGTATTCTGATGACATCGCAGGAGCTATTCAGCATGCGGCCGATGAAGCAGCCCGCACAGGATCTAAGGTGGTTATTTCCATGTCATTAGGTTCCAGTTCCAAAAATTCATTGATTACAGATGCAGTTAATTACGCCTACAGCAAAGGTGTGCTGGTAGTTGCTGCAGCCGGAAATGATGGTCCCGGAGACAACACGATCGGCTATCCTGGTGCATTGGTGAATGCTGTTGCAGTGGCGGCACTTGAAAATGTCCAGCAAAATGGTTCATACCGTGTTGCAGATTTCTCATCACGAGGCAATCCTGCAACTGATGGCGACTTCGTGATTCAGGAACGTGATGTCGAGCTGTCTGCACCAGGCAGAGCGATTGAATCCACATGGTATGATGGCAGCTACAGCACCATCAGTGGCACATCCATGGCTACTCCTCATGTTTCCGGATTGGCTGCTAAGATCTGGGCCCAGAATCCATCCATGACCCATGCACAGCTTCGCACCGAGCTTCAGAACCGGGCTAAGCAAAATGATATTCTTGGCGGAACAGGAGCTGCCGCTGGTGACGATTATGCGTCAGGCTTTGGCTTCCCTCGTGTAAAGTAAGAGATTAATAGAAAGGCTTGGACATTTACGGTCCAAGCTTTTTTCGTTTATTTTTTATTTTACTGCAAAAAAAATGCCCGGCATCAGCCGGACATCTTTAATCTTTCTATTAAGATACTTTTTCTTCCTGGACTTTGTAGCCTTCTTCCCAATACTCGGCGTTTTTGATGCCCAGTTTAGTAGAGTTAAACACTGGATCAAGTCCCTGCTTTTTCTGTGCTTCATAGTCTTTAAGCGCAAGCAGTGCAGGTTTGGCAAGAATCAGAATGGCAATGAGATTTAGCCATACCATTAGACCAAGACCCGCATCCCCGAGTGCCCATGCAAGGCCCGCTGTTTTGACTGCTCCATAGAAAGTTGATGCCAGCAAAACAACCTTCAATATATGAGTAGCGAATTTAAGGTTTTTCCCTTTTATTAAATAAGTAACATTCGTTTCTGCCATATAGTAATAAGCCATAATCGTTGTAAAAGCAAAGAAGAACAGGGATACAGCAACAAATCCTGCACCGAATCCAGGCAATACGGATTCAACAGCGGCCTGTGTATATCCTGGGCCTGCTTCTACACCAGGCAGATGCTCAACAACGAATGTCTTGCCATCTGTGCCAACAGTATTGAACATACCAGTGAACAAGATCATGAAAGCTGTTGCGGAACACACGAATAGCGTGTCAATGTAAACTGAGAAAGCCTGAACCAGTCCCTGCTTGGCCGGATGGGAAACCTCAGCAGCAGCAGCAGCATGGGCTCCAGTACCCTGACCGGCTTCATTAGAGTAAATTCCACGCTTTACTCCCCATGCAATTGCACTTCCGACAAGCCCTCCAAACATGGAGTCTGCAGCAAAAGCACTTCGGAAAATCAATGAGAATACGGCAGGCAGTTCACCAATATTCATCCCGATAATAACTAATGATACTAGAATATAACCAATTGCCATAAAAGGAACAACGTATTGGGCTACTGTAGCAATACGCTTAACACCGCCAAAAATAATTAAAGCTAAAAGTGCGATAATAATTGCGCCTGTAACGCTTTTATTGATTCCAAATGCGTTTTCCATTCCCAAAGCAATAGAGTTGGATTGAATGCCAGGCATTAATATCGCCATTGCAAGCAAAGCAGAAATGGCAAAAAGAACGGCAAACCATTTAATCCCTATACCTTTTTCAATATAAAATGCCGGACCCCCGCGATACAGCCCGTCTTTCTTTTCTTTGTAAATCTGGGCAAGCGTTGACTCGATAAATGCCGTAGCCGCTCCGATAAAAGCCATAGCCCACATCCAGAATACAGCTCCAGGTCCTCCCATAGCGATTGCAGTTGCAGTACCTGCGATGTTACCAGTTCCTACACGGCCTGAAAGAGCAATAGATAAGGCCTGAAATGAAGATACGCCCGATTCGGAACTTTTCCCCTGGAACATTAGCATAATCATGTCTTTAATATGTCTGACCTGCAAGAATCGAGTGAGGATTGTAAATAGTAATCCTATTGCAAGACAGATGTAGATAACAGGTGTACTCCATAATATGCCATTTAACTGATTAACCAAAGCTTCCAAACAACTTCCCCCTTTTGAATATATATTCTGAATCTTTTTCCTATTAGGAATTATAGAATAAATGCTGTTATAAGACAATGTTTTTTTTACGGACTGTGGTAATAATGTCATAGAAATTTTTGGATTCCCTGTGCAAAGCCGTTTTTATTATGGATAAGAGGATATATAAAAACTAGAATGAAGCATACCCCTTCCTATTTTTTGTCATTTTCGTTATTATATATTTAGGGAAACGAAATGTTGACCGGAAAGAAGTGTTTCAAATATGGTAAAACAGACGAAAAGAAATTTAATGATTATGTGGTTTGCCAATTTCTTTGTGGCAGGCAGTATGACAATGGTGCTTCCCTTTATTTCATTATATATAGAAAGCTTCGGCGATCATTCTCCAACCTATGTGCAGCATTGGTCAGGGTGGACGTTTGCCATTACATTTGTAACCGCATTTCTTTTTTCTCCTGTGTGGGGAAGAATAGGTGATCTTTTTGGGCGAAGGAAAATATTGATTCTATCGGGAATCGGCATGGGGATATCCATCTTCCTGATGGGATATGTGACTAACGTCTGGCAACTGTTTTTTCTCAGGCTGTTTATGGGGATTTTTACTGGCTTCATCGGTATGTCCCAGGCATTCATTTCTACGCAGACACCGAAGGAAATTGCCGGCAGGGTGATGGGGACACTGCAGACCGGAAGCATTACAGGTTCTTTGATGGGTCCTCTTCTTGGCGGAGTCCTCGCAGATTTATTCGGTTTTGCAGATACCTTTAAGTGGACCTCCATCGCCATCTTTGTTTCCGCTTTTCTTGTCTTTTTCACAAAAGAACACAAAATCCAAACACAAAAGGGCGAGAAAACGCGGTATTCAAGCAAGGCGGTCATTCAGCATATTCTCAGCCATCCTGTCCTGCTGACAGTTATGCTGATATCAACTCTTGTTCAAATTGCACATTTCAGCATCCAGCCTATCCTATCCCTATATGTCAGTGAATTGCACGGACCGGAAAATCTGGCATTTTTTGCTGGAATTGCTTTTTCAGCTGCAGGGCTTGGCAATCTTCTGATGGCAAGGCAATGGGGGAAAATCGCGGATCAGCATGGCTATATTAAAACGCTGGTTGTTCTCCTCTTCCTCGCAGGCGTGTTTTATCTGCCGGGGGGATTTGTCTCAAACATGTGGCAGCTGGTTCTTGTCCGCTTTGCACTTGGTGTCACCATCGGGGGCATCATCCCTGTCCGAATCGCTTATATCCGCCAGGAAGCGCCGGTTGCTATGCAGGGTGAAGTGCTTGGGTACAACACAAGTCTTCGCTTTTTCGGGAATATCATAGGACCCGTTATTGGCGGTATGATCTCTGGCTACCTTGGCTTTTCGGCCGTATTTGTCGTCACAAGCTTCCTCCTCATCCTGAGCGGACTGATTCTGCTCGGAGCGATGAACCGCCATCCGAAGCTTGCGAAGGATTCTTCTTATTAAATAAAAATGAAGCCGGCATCTCTGCTGGCTTCATTTTTATTTCGCTGCATTGCTTGCAATATGGACAGCATCCCAGACACCCGCAAACGGCGGTGCATAACAAAGATCCACCATGCCAAGCTCTTCTGCTGCCATATTGTTGTGGATGGCAACGGCAAATACATCGATTCGAAGGACCACTCCTTTATTTCCGATGGCGTGGGCTCCGAGTATTCGGTTTGTTTCTTTCTCACAGATCAGCTTGATCCAGATAGGAGTCTGATTCGGGTAGTAAGATGGATGGTCTGCAGCTTTTACGAATTCCGTTGTATAGCCTATTCGAAGCTTTTTGGCATCCTCCTCGGAAAGTCCCGTTCTTCCAAGCTCCATATCAAAAATTTTAATCGCGGCACTTCCCAAAGTTCCCACATATTTTTCATGACTGCCGGCTATATTGGCCCCAGCCAGACGGCCGCATTTATTCGCGTTTGTTCCCAGCGGTATATAATCATTTTCTTCAAGCACCTTGTGATAAACCTGAGAGCAGTCCCCCGCCGCATAAACCCCTTCAATATTCGTCCGCATTTCACGGTCGATGATGATGGCACCATTTTCCGCTGTCTCTATTCCCGATCCTTCCAGAAACTTCGTAGCAGGCTTTACACCTACAGCAACAAGCACTAAATCTGCTTTATAAGTGCCTTTATCCGTTTTGACACTCTCCACTTTTCCATTGCCGCTGAAGCTCTCCACCTTTTCTCCCAGGTTCAGATCTACGCCGTTATCTCGGATTTCTTTTTCAGCAATATCGGTTATTTCCTTATCAAAAGGAGCTAAGATTCTCTCGCCCATTTCAATAACTCGCACATTTTTGCCAAGGGTTTTCATCGCTTCGACCACTTCGATGCCAATATAGCCTCCGCCGACAATGACAACATCTTTCACTTCCGGTTTGCGTGATATTTCTTTTAATATCAACCCATCTTCGAGTGTCTTCAGCACATGAATGTTCTCGAGATCGGCTCCAGGAAATGGGGGCATGATCGGAAACGTGCCTGTTCCGATCATCAGCTTGTCGTATGTATCTGTAAAGGTTTTGCCTGATGCAAGGTCTTTAACCGTTACTTCCCTTTTGTTTGTATCCACTTTTAAAACTTCATGCTGCAGATGTGTTTTAATGTTCCTCTCAGCAAATTGCTCCTGTGTTCTTGCGATCATTTTACGGTAATCATCATTTTCGCCGGAAATGTAATACGGAAGACCGCAGGCTCCGTAAGATAAGAATTTACCCTTTTCATAGACGGTAATTTCCGCCTTTTCGTCCATTCTCCTTAATTTCGATGCGGCTGACATACTTGCAGCCACCCCGCCAATGACCAGCAATTTCATCGGAATCTCTCCTCACGTTTCAAAAAAGTATTCAAGATAGGTTTCGTTAAAAGGTTGAAATTATACAGAATTTCTATACCCTTATAGCTATCCCTTTTTGGCTATTTTAAAACGTTTTTCAGAACTTCTTCTGTTACTTTCCGAACGATATTTCCAATCATTTCTTCTGTCATGCCAGGAGCTGTCCGGATTTCCTTATCACGTTTCGGAACGGGTATTCCGCCTGTATGAATGCCCATTTTTTCACGGATTGAGATCAGCTCGGCAATTTGTTCTGTACTTAGTTCGTTTGACTTTTGAATGATGTGATCAGAATACATCAGCATGAGTGCATAGTGTTCCAATGACTCCATCCGGAAATAGGCCTCTGTTATGTCCCTTCCCCAGGTTAGGGCTCCATGGTTCGCTAGAAGTACAGCATTGTAATCCCTGCAATATGGGGCAATCGAGTCTGGAACTTCCTGTGTACCCGGTGTGGCATACGGGGCTACTGGCACTTTGCCAAGCAGGACTACTGCTTCAGGTGAAACGGGTTTTTCAAGGCTAATTCCGGCTATGGCAAACGAAGTGGCCACAGGCGGATGGGCATGGACAACCGCCTGTGCTTCAGGATTTTCCTGATACACTCTAAGGTGCATCTTTACTTCTGAAGAGGGCTTCAGCTTCCCTTCCAGAATATTGCCTAAAAGATCCATCTTAACCATCATATCCGGTGTCATAAACCCTTTGCTCACTCCGGTTGGTGTTGTCCAGAGTTCACGGTCATTCACTTTAATGGAAATGTTTCCGTCGTTTGCAGCAACGAAGTTTTTATTGTATATTCTTCTGCCGATTTCGCAGATGAGTTCCTTTGCTTCCTGGTCATTATGATATGTATTATTACCAGCCACGGCTGTCAGCTCCCTTCCTATTCACATCCACTCCCTATTGTATATTCAAAATTAATTTGTTTCAGCATTTTCAATCAGTTTTCATGTTTCGCTAAAATTTGATCATTTCCGCGGAAATATTATAAAACCGCCTGATCAGAGATCAGACGGTTTTCGGGGGTATGATGCTGTTCGTTTATTTTACGCGAGGGTACCCGAAGCCTGACGCGTAGTCGTCACCAGTTGCTGCTCCGTATCCGCCTTTAATGTCATATTTCTTAGCACGGTTTTGAAGCTCTGTGCGAAGCTGAGTATGGCTCATGGACGGGCTGGATGACCAAATTTTCGCTGCTAGGCCTGCTACGTGAGGTGTAGCCATGGATGTACCGCTGATCGTGTTGTAGCCTCCGTTATACCACGTAGACTCGATGCTCGCACCAGGAGCAGACACTTCCACGTCTTTTTCCTGAATGACATAGTCACCGTCTGTGTTAGGATTTCCGCGGGATGAGAAGTTGGCTACACGGTATGTACCGTTTTGCTGAACGTTTTCAAGGGCTGCAACCGCGACCGCATTCTTCAGAGCTCCAGGATAGCCGATTGTATTAGCGCTGTAGCCTGAGTTTCCTGCTGCGGCAACAACAAGGACACCTTTGCTGTATGCGTAATCAACCGCACTGCTGATGAGAGAATCCTTGCCGCTTGAACCAAGGGACATATTAATGACCACTTTAGAGCCAGTACGGGATGCTTCGTCAGCTACGTGGCGGATTGCTCCTGCAATATCATCTGAATATCCCGAACCATTATCTCCAAGGACTTTATATGCCCATAACTTCGCCTGTGGAGCCACTCCATAGATTCCCTGACCATCATATCCTCCATGTGCTAAAACCGTCCCGGCTACATGTGTGCCATGGCCCTGGCGATCGGTACAAGAACCATTGACAAGCGGAGTGGATTGAGTAAAGTCCTTACATTGCTCTGCAGAGCCTTCCAGGTCAATGTGGCTTGTATAAACGCCAGTATCAAGAACAGCTACCTTAATGCCGCTTCCGCCTGAGGTACTCGTAATGCTGCTGTTATTATAGATCGAAGCAATTCCCCATGGTGTTTGATCACTAGGATATCCTGCTGCCTGAATAGAAACTGAATCTTTCTTGGACGCCTCTGTTCTGGCAGTATCAAGAGTAACTTCGCTTACTTTTTCAATCTTTAAGTTCTTATTTTTCAGGAGTGCCTGGTATTGCTTAGCATTAACCTCTGCAGTCATGCCATCGCTCCCAAAATCCCAGCGCTTGTCCACCTGTGAATTCACACTGGCTTTAGCATTTGCCGGACCCTGGATCAATACCCGGTAGGTTTCATTTTGGGTCTCCGGTTCTTTTGCGAATGCCCCCGCTGTGAAAACTGATAAACCCATGGTCATACTTAGAAGTGCTGCTCCTAATGCCTTTTTTTTCTTCATCCTTTTTCTCCTCTCAAATCTATATTTTTTCTGTCGATTCCTGTTGTATTTAAAGTATATTTAAAATATTCAGACTCTAACAATATGCTAAAATGTTTAATTCTCAGACTTTAGAATCAGGCATAGAAACATAGCTTCTAAAAAAGTAACAGGCATTTTGACTGATTTACAAATTTTTTCTACGGTCAACATGTTGTTAAATTCATAATATTTCCATCCGTAAATAAATTACCCCAAAAAAAATAGTTCCTTTGATAGATACAAAGAGTGAAATTACACTTCATTTTTATTGATGTCAGGGATATTTTCCTAGTTAAACGCTTTAAAGATATGAAGAATAAAAACCCTCCTAACCGCTTGGTCAGGAGGCTATTTCTTCTTATTTGAACATCTTTGGAAGGCTTTCTGTGTATGGTGCATACGCGATGCCATTTTCCGTGATAATGCCTGTGATCAGTTCACTATCTGTTACATCGAATGCGGGATTATAGGTTTTTACACCCTCTGGCGCCATTGGCTTTTCGTACCATTTAGAAGTAATCTCATCTGAATCTCTCAATTCAATATGGATATCGTCCCCTGTGTTGCATGCGAGATCAACTGTTGACAGCGGAGCACAAACATAGAAAGGTATATTATAATGTTTCGCTAGAATCGCAACGACGGATGTTCCAATCTTATTGGCTGCATCCCCATTTGCTGCAACACGGTCACAGCCGACAAGTACCGCTTGAATCCTGCCTTCTTTCATGATGATGCTGGCCATATTATCACAGATCAGCGTGACATCCACACCTGCTTCTTCGAGCTCCCATGCAGTCAGGCGGGCCCCCTGCAGAAGCGGGCGGGTTTCATCGGCGTATACTTTAAAATCATATCCCTTTTCCTGCCCCAAATATATTGGAGCAAGAGCTGTCCCATATTTAGCGGTCGCAATTGTTCCGGCATTACAGTGTGTCAGAATGCCCCATCCAGGCTCAAGTACAGAAAGCGCGTACTGTCCGATTGACTCGCAAACTTTTTCATCCTCAGCACGAATTTTTTCTGCTTCCTCTTTCAGAGCCTGCTTTATTTCCTTAGCAGCTTTGCCTTCTTCTTTCTGGAAACGGGCTTCCATGCGGTCGAGCGCCCAAAACAGATTGACAGCAGTTGGCCGTGATGACGCCAAGTATTCTTTCGCTTTTTTAAAATCCAGATAAAGTTCTTCATAGCTTTCTGCTGCTGATTGCTTTGTGCCCAAATAAACACCGTAAGCCGCGGCAATTCCAATGGCAGGTGCACCTCGGACCTTTAACTGATAGATTGCATCCCAAATATCCTTTAATTCTTTCAAATGCAAAAAGTTCTTTTCATTCGGCAGAACTGTTTGATCTAAAAGAATGAGTGTATTGTTTTCATCGTCCAATCTTACAGACTGGATGACATCCACTGGTTTCCCCATCATGCTGCCTCCTCTAGAATCTTTTTTCACAGTCTTTCAAAGTACGCACAAAATCCTCTCCTGTTTTAATAGATTCCCTATCCATAATAAACATTTTTCCTGCTGCCAGACAAATCATTTCTGCTGCAGCTCTGCTGGTGTAATCTTCAATGGATGTGACATCCTTTACAGATGCCAGCCCGATAATTCTCCTGCATAATTCAAGTCCTGTGACGGCTGCTGTGTCACGCAGGATTGTATCAAGATAGTATTCCTTAAAGCCTTCATAACTGGCAGTTTGTTCAGTTGCCTTCTCATCCCAGGCCTGCAGGAATTTCGTTTGGAACAAGTCAATAATATCTTCTATTGTGTTTTCAAGATAACCAAGCTGGTCGGTTCTTGCTTCATCTTCAGTGATGGTATATTTCGCGTTTACATAGGCAAAAATCAGGTTGGCAATCACGTTTCCGACATCGTATCCGGCCGGGCCATAAAAGGCGAACTCAGGATCAATGATTTTAGTAGAATCTTCTTTTACAAAAATTGAGCCTGTGTGCAGATCGCCATGAAGCAGGGACTGGGCATTGGTCATAAACTCAAATTTAAGCTTTGCCGTTTCAAGCTGAAGCTTTGGATCCTCCCAAATTTCCTTTTTGGCAAATTCCCTGGTGCCTTCAAACACTTCATTTCTCACACAATCGTAAAACGGTTCTGTGAAGACGAGATCCTCTGAAATTTCGCATAGTTCCGGGTTTGTGAATTTTTGGACGAGCTCTTTCTTTTCCTTATGTCCCATTACGACATCGGACGTAAGCAACAGGGTATTTACCAGGAAGCTCGAGATATGGTCAGCAAACAGCGGGAATTTTTCATGCTGCATGAAGGCTGTTCTCATAATAGTGTAATCTGACAGATCCTCCATTGCAGTACAATTCATTACTGGATCGTAGTTAAACACTTGTGGCACGAAGCCTGGAGCGAGCTTGTTTTGCAGATCAAGAATTTCGTATTCAATGCGGTTGCGGTCAGGAGACAGCTTAAATTCATCTGATATTCTGGCAACCGGTCCGGCCTGCTTGATAATCAGAGACTTCTTGTGTTTATGGTCAGTCAGCCTGAAAACATAGTTCAAATTGCCATCTCCAATTTCCCTGGAGTCCAATTCAGCATCCGGAGCAAAATAATTCAGCCTCGTTTTGGCATATTCAATGGCTTCCTGTTCAGTCATCGTAAAATAAGCGGATGTAAAAACAGTCATGCAAAAAGCCTCCCATACGAATCTTTTTAATAGTATCTATTATTTTGTTAATTTAATATATTATAAAATATCTAAAAACTATTATGTGGCCTGGGGTTCGACAATCGTTTTTTAAATATTCCACTTTTAAACTTCGAAAAAAAAGCCGCTTTAAGAGCAGCTCCATTCATTACCGCTATTTAATGCTTCTAATCGCCTGCAGGACGTTCGAGTATACTTCAAGGGATGATAGGTCAATGCCCAGTGTAACGGCTCTTTTTGCCAAATCCGGTCTGACACCTGTGGCAATGGTATTGACTCCAATCAGCTGGAGAATATTCCGGATATCAAAAATATGATTGGCAATTTCAACATCTATATTCACCGTGCCGGAAAAATCGATAATTAAGGTTTCGATTCCCAGCTGGCTGACCCGAGGGACTGTCTTCTCAATGATGATTTGAGCTCTGTCATAGTCTATGCTGCCGATCAATGGAAGTATTGCAATGCTGCCCTGAATTGGTACAATGGTTGCAGACAGCTCATTTACCTGGGATTGGGTCTCTTTTAATTGTTCTTCGGAGTGCCGTTCAAAGGCAAATACGGTCTCATTAACACTGATGTCCAGCATAAAGTTCACTTTTTTGACAATAGTAATAATTTCTTCAGCCGTTAATTCAAACTTTTTGCTAATATCATTTAATCTATCAGTAAAAACGAGGCGGGTATCCGGATACCGGATGACGATATCAGAAATTTTTCCTCCCTTGGATGCCGCCCGTTCGCCATTTCCCTTGCTCCATTCAACCAGTCCTTCAGGAATCCTCTCATTGCTGCTTGCAATCATCGTTCCCAGGAACTTCATAAACTCCACATACATCGAAACGGCAGCCTTAAATTCCTGTTTTGGAATTTCAAAACCAAATCGTTTTACGATTTCTGTAACCAGCTCTTCTGATAATACCTCCGCATTTTGAGTAAGATACGCTGAAACTTTATGAATAGGCTCCATGTGTATATATCTCCCCTCTTATGTCTTGCTTCGATTATATCCTACTATATCTTCAAAATGACAGAATGGGAAATAAATAGGAAGATTTCCCTAATGGGAAAGACCGCTGTTTTCAAGCTTTTTATAAATACTGAGAGCCTCTATTAAAAACTCCCTATCATACCCTGTCTTTTCATGAATCCGGGCCGCCCATTCTTCAATAGATTCTGCGGGAGCATCATGGTGCAGGCCTCCTGTGGTACTGAGGAAACTTTTCCAGTTATAAAATTCCCAGTGTGCGGTTTCGTCTTTATAGGAAATCCGCTGCTCCACCAAAGCTTTTGGATAAATCGTGTTTTGCGATCTTTCGGCTGCTTCCAGAAAGGATTTCAGTTCAACCGGATCCGTATCATAACGTTGCCGCGATATTTTACCGTTAGGGCGGTGATAGGCAATTTCCAGCTGCCCGCTTTCAGATGAAACCTGGACATCTGCCGCAGGGAAAAACCCGCTTATCCTTTTGGTAGTAAAATCCCGGGCCTTTGAATCAATTAATATGGGCTGCAGCCATTGGTCGCCCAGATCACATAGAAAGCGGCGGCCTTCTTCATCCACCGCCACCACTGCTGCATGGGCAGAAGGTGTTTTCAATTCGTGGCCAACCGGATATGCCTGAATTCCTGCCTCTTTAAATTCGTGCAGAAGCCATATCGCGAGGTCAAAACAGTTTCCGGCAATGCCATATTGGGCACGGTGCTCCTGCATTAAAGAAACATCCCTCTGCTTTTTCGTTCCTGCTTTATCGTAGTACCATGCTTTTGTCAGAGTTTCCATCGGAAAGCGATCAAAGTTTCTCCAGACTGACAATATCGAATGGGGAGCGTTCAACCTCATCATCCTTTCAAATACTTACCTTTTACTATTCTTTTTTCATTGTAAAATTCCTCTTCCTTTTGTTTAGAACGCAAATTATGATAGAGTATTTTCAGAAGAAAACATATAGAGGAGGCTTCATATGGCCAAATACAGAGGATACATAGGCACATACACTAAGGGTGAAAGTGAAGGGATTTATTCATTTGTACTGGATACAAAAGCAGGCAAAATTTCCGATGTCAGGACGGTAGCACAATTGGATAATCCCACCTATTTGACAATCAGCCGGGATAATCAATTTTTATACTCGGTAGCCAAGGAAGGCGAATCCGGCGGAGTGGCTGCGTATCGTCTTGACAGCAGCAGCGGTTCACTTGAGAAAATCAACAGCCAGGTTTCTGCCGGATCCCCTCCATGCCATGTCAGTGTGGATTCTTCCGTGCGCAATGTTTTCAGTGCAAACTACCATAAAGGGACAGTCGAGTCTTACTTAACAAATGAGGACGGCTCTTTAAATCCTGCTGTTTCGGTTATGGAGCATAGCGGATCAGGCCCTGACAGCAGGCAGGAAAAACCGCATACTCACTATGCCGGGCTGACTCCTGACGAAAAATATTTAGCTGCAGTTGACCTGGGAACAGACCAGGTGATTACGTATGAAGTGAATGAAGGAATTCTGAAGGAAAAAAGTATCCTTTCCGTAAAGCCGGGCAGCGGACCCAGACACCTAGTGTTCCATCCAAATGGCAAGTATGCCTATGTGATGACCGAGTTTAGCTCTGAAGTTCTTTTACTTCAGTATCATGAAGATGGAAGCTTCGTTCAAAAGCAGGCTATTTCCACGCTTCCGGAAGGTTTTAAGGAAAATAACCAGGGAAGCGCCATTCATATCTCAAGAGACGGCCGCTTTGTTTATTCGGGCAACCGAGGGCATGACAGCATTGCTGTTTTCTCTGTCAATCAGGATAATGGGGAGCTTGCATTTGTGGAGCATACCTCTACAGAAGGAAACTGGCCGCGTGATTTTGTGCTCGATCCATCTGAAAAATTCGTAATTGGCTCAAATCAGAATTCCAGCAATATTGTTTTGTTTTCGAGAGATGAAAACACAGGGAAGCTCACATTGCTTCAGTCTGATGTGAAAGTGCCGGATCCGGTTTGTGTGAAGTTTTTACATGTATAAAAAAGGGGTGAGATTCTGCTTTTTCGCAGAATCTCACCTTTTTTTATTCGCTGATTTTGAAGGCAATTTTCCCCCATTGCTCTGCGTTTGCGATTTTTTCAAAAGCCTGTTCATATTGTTCCAGGTGAAATGCCTGATCCAAAACCGGCCTGATTTGATGTTTTTCTATAAACTGGAGCATTTCATGGTATTCCTCTGCACTTCCCATCGTTGAGCCAAGCAGGTTTTGCTGAGCGTAAAAGAGACTGCGGAGATTGAGTTCCAGCACATCACCTGTAGATGAGCCAAATATTACGATGGTACCGCCGTTGCGAAGGATTCCCAGAGATTTATTAAATGTAGCAGGACCAACCGATTCAATGACAAGATCCACCTTTGCTCCGCCAAGAGCTTCCGTCCAATCTTCGCTGCTGTTCAAGGCTTTATCTGCACCAAGTTCGAGAGCCTTCCGGCATTTCTCCTCTGAACGTGAAGCCACATAGACGGTAGCCCCTGCCGCTTTTGCGAATTGCATTAAAAAGGTTGCCACTCCCCCTCCAATTCCGGGGATAAAAACCTTCATGCCTGCCTGAAGCTTTCCTCTAGTGAATAATGCTCTGTAGGCGGTTAGTGCTGCAAGAGAAAGGACGCCCGCTTCCTCCCAGGTTAAATATCCTGGCTTGGGTGCTGCGTTTTCAGCCGGAATAATGATGTATTCCGCGAATGTGCCATGAAACGGCAAGCCGACAATTTCAAAGCCGGCCGGCGGTGCCTCGCTTTTTTCCTTCCAGCCAAGTCCGGGATTGATGATGACTTCATCGCCTGGCTTCATGTCTGCAACGCCATCTCCGACTGCGTCGATAATTCCCGCTCCGTCTGAACCGATGACAAGCGCAGGGTCTTCAGGCTTGTGGCGATTCAGGACAAATAAATCACGATGATTCAGCCCTGCCATTTTTAATTTCACCCTGACTTCGCCGGCACCCGGCTCAGGCTTTTCGATTTCACCATAAGATAACCCGGCGAGACCAGCTTTTCCTTCATGAATGACCGCTTTCATTTCCTCCACCTGCTTTTATTTTAAAATTTTGTCTATTCCATCATATCTTGAAAAGGTTTGGAGAAAAAAGTGATTTGCCTAGTTCAGCCTCAGTTTCACAAACTTTCTTTTTCCTGCCTGAAGAACTAATCCGTCTGTAATTTTCACGCGCAGCTTTACATCGCTGACTTTTTCTCCGTTTAAACGGATGCCGCCACCTGCAATCATTTTTCTTGCTTCTGTTTTGGAGGAAAGCAGGCCAAGGCCGGCAATCAGATCCGTAATGAGCATTTCACCCTCTCCCTTCCATTCGGTCTCCGGGATCTCATCGGGCATGGCTCCTTTTTGGAAAATGGTTTGGAAATACTGTTCAGCTTTTTCGGCTTCAGCTGCACCATGGTACATGCGGACAATTGTTCTTCCCAAGAGCATTTTGGCGTCACGCGGATGAAGAGTTCCGTTTTCCAGTTCTTCTGCGATTTTCTGTTTTTCGGTCACCGGCAAATCTGTTGAGAGATTGAAGTATTTTACAATCAACTCATCCGGTATGGACATTGTTTTGCCGTACATATTATTCGAATCTTCATCCACACCGATGTAATTGTTTTTCGATTTGGACATTTTCTCTTTGCCATCCAGACCCTCAAGGAGCGGCATCAGAATGACGACCTGCTTTTCCTTTTGGAAATGCTCTTGAAGATGGCGTCCCATCAGAACATTAAAATGCTGGTCATTGCCGCCAAGCTCAATATCGCTTTCAAGAGCAACCGAGTCATAGCCCTGCATCAGCGGGTAGAAAAACTCATGAAGCGAAATCGGCTTACCTGTGGCCAGGCGCTCTGAAAAGTCATTTCGTTCGAGCAAGCGGGCAACCGTTATGCTTGCAGACAGCCGGATCACGTCTTCAAGCTGGAGGTCAGAGAGCCATGCTGAGTTGTAGTGAAGATCGACTTTATCCATGTCCAGCACTTTGCTGAATTGCTCGAAGTAGGTTTTGGCATTATGCTTCACTTCCTCATCTGTGAGCTGATTTCGGGCTGCCGATTTCCCTGTCGGGTCGCCAATTTTCCCGGTAAAATCACCAATAATCAGCTGGATGACGTGTCCGTTGTCCTGGAACTGCTTTAATTTATTCAGCACGACCGTATGGCCGAGATGGACATCCGGAGCAGAAGGATCAAGCCCAAGCTTAATTTTTAAAGGCTCGTTAAAAAAAATGGATTTGGCTATTTTATTCTTTAGCTCTGCTTCAGGCAGAATCTCCTGGACACCATTGCGGTAAACCTCCAGCTGCCTCTCTGCTTCAAGCTTTTGTTGTGCTGTTAATTTTTCGAAAAAATTGTCCATGATTTCCATCCTTTCTGTTTTTGGAATACAAAAAACCACGCCCCTAAAGAAAGGGACGTGGTTAACGCGGTACCACCCTTATTGAAGATTGCTCTTCCGCTCAGCGGATTAACGGTCCGGGCCGTTCCCTGCTACTTCTGTTCACAGAGAAAGTTCAAGAAGGTAATTCACTGTTATCTATGTGCTGATTTTCACCGGGCATCAGCTCTCTAAAACAGGGAGAGAACAGCTACTGATTTCTGTCATTACTTTAAAATTTGAAATTTTTATTATTTTAGCGGAATGCTTTGGAATATTCAAGTGTTTTTTTAAAATCTAAGAAGTAAATAAACCAGGAACATACAATGCCCCTGGTTCATGATTATTTCGTTAAGATAATGGGTCCTTCTTTTGTGACAACAACGGTATGTTCACATTGGGCGACATGGCTTTTATTTGGTGTGACGAACGTCCAGCCGTCGCTCATTTCTCTTACTTCTTCATCTCCGCTTGAGATAAACGGTTCGAAGGCTACTACCATTCCTTCTCGTAGCAGCTGCTTATCCCATGGATCAAAATAGTTCAGGATATGGTCGGGCTTCTCATGAAGGGAGCGGCCGACACCGTGGCCGGTCAAATTCATGATTACGTTGAATCCATTGTTTTTTGCCACTTTATGAACTGTTTTACCAACAAGGCTCAGCTTGCCGCCCGGCTTTAATTTTTTCAGGCCTTCGTCAAATGCTTCCTGTGCTGCACCACATAACTTTTGCAGCTTCTCGTCCTCTCCAACAACAAATGATAGGCCTGTATCTGCGAAATAGCCGTCCTTTGATCCTGAAACATCAATATTTACCAGATCGCCTTCTTTTATTATGCGGCTACCCGGAATCCCATGGGCCACTTCTTCGTTCACGCTTATGCATGTGAACCCTGGAAAATCGTATTCTCCTTTAGGTCCTGAAATTGCTCCGTGCTTTTCAAATAGCTCTCCAGCTAGGTCATCAAGCTCCTTGGTTGTTACGCCTGGCTTGGTTTTTTCGATCATCACATCGCGAATCTCCGCGACAATTTTGCCGATTTCCTTCAGTTTTGCTAATTCTTCTTCGTTTTTTACAATCATACAGAATCCTGCCTTTTCTTTAGTTGTTATTTCTCTATTATAATCTAAATGCAGCGCGCTTAATAAGATTTCGCATTTTCTCTTGATAAAAACCTAATAATTAGCAGGAGAGTGATAAGGCCAGTTAAGGAAAACAGCAAGATTCCAAGCAGATAGCCTTCATTTTCATTTTCTTTAACAGGGCTTGGTGTTGTTGGTTCTTCATTTATAATTTTTCCGTAATAGTCCTCATGCCCTGATACAATTCTGCCATCCTGCACTTGAACCATTCCATTGGGGCCAGCAACGGGGACAAGAAAGCGTGCCTCCTTTGTTTTTTCCAAAAATAACAGGAACTTGCCGCCCTCCTGCTGAAATTCCTCAGCCCATTCATCATCGAATATATCAATGCCTGCCGTGATGTTTTCTGCCGCTTCCCCTTTAAAAACCTTTTCAACATGAAACTGCATTCCATAAAAATTACTCTTGCTTGATTTTGGTTTACTTTTAAAATTATATGTTCCCAGCACAATGACTTGTGAGCGGGATTCGACCTCTTCCGGATTTAGTTCCACCCATTTTGTTGCCAGTATCTGCGAACCGCCTGGCAGCATAAGCAGCATCAGTATTAAAAACACCTTTTTCATTGGTTTCTTCCTTGAATTTCTTCTATCCCAGGCCATAATAATTTCCAGTTCTTTTTTTCAATTCGTTCCAGGTAAACTCCAAACAACTTGCTATCTTCAGCAAACACAGGTGTGGGCGTTATTTTAAGAGCAAGCAAGTCCTCGATCCCCCATGGAGCAGTTAATATAATATTGTTTTTGTCATCAAGCTTTAATCCAAGGGCAGTAGCCGTTTCAGGAAATTTTGAGATCGCATCCACTGATGATGTATATGGGGAAAGGTCATTAATGAGATGCATTCTTGCCTCATTTTTAACTGACCAGGGCACTTTGGGCAGGAGGGATTTAAGCTTAGACTCCAGTTCTTTTTCCGTCTCTTCACTAAGGTCACTTATATTAAAATAGACGACATCCACATCCGGCAAGTGAGTTCTATTACTGAATCCATGAAGAGTATCCCAGACTTTTGCCCTCACAAAGCCGGCACAGACCCACCAGTCAGGGAGGTCTAATGACTTTGCAGCTGTTAGGATGGTCATCATCCATTTGTCCTGCTTTACCAGCTTCACTATATCTTCTTCAGTCTTAATCAGCATGTTCCCTCTCCATCTCCCGAATTGAATGCAGTACACGCCTGTAGTAGTAATCCTCATGCGGAACAAAGTCCTCTTTGCGCACTGCAATGGCAGAGGTGATTCTTTCCTCTCTTTCAACCTGAAACCCTTCTGCCTTAATATGTTCTCTTCCTTCAAACCAAAGCTCATAGAAGTCCTCCAGAGCAATCCGGTAGATTCCTGTTACTTCTTCCGGCTGCGGGTTGAACTCCTCCAGTGTATGGACGCTGTCATAAAGAAATACATGCGCTAGTTCTTTGTCGATAAAATTTTCTTTCTCTGCAATATATTCAATGACACCCAGTGGCACCAAATCCGCAAAATCAACATGAATCCCCAGTTCTTCCTCCACTTCCCTCATGCCGTCCCTGACAGATTCATGGCTCATGAGGTGGCCTGCAGCCGTTATGTCCAGAAGACCGGGGTAATCCTTTTTTTCATTGCTGCGGTATTGAAAATAATTATAATCCTGATCATGTTCCCTGCTGACAAACCAGCAATGGAAAGTTTCATGCCAGTGGCCTTTTTGATGGACCTCTTCACGGGAAGCTGAACCGATTTGTTTTCGGCTATCGTCAAATATATTAAGAATTTCTGTGTCCAATTAATTGGCCTCCTCTTTTAGATAAACTAAATTGTAGGGATACCCAGCTTCCGGTTCTCCTGTTACTGCTTTCCTGATTGATTATGATAATTACGCTGCACCATTCCCGAAGATTTGATCATTCCGAACTTTTCATAAAACGGCTGTAATTCAGGGTCACACATAATATCGATCATGTAAATGCCGTCCAGCTCTTCAAGCATCCGGGTGACCAGCTTTTGGCCGATTCCCTGCTTCTTGTATTCAGGCAGTACTTCAAGCAGTGGAATGTAGGCAGATAGCACTCCATCGCTGATTGCTGTGATGAATCCAGCCACGGCATGTTTATCACGGTCAACGGCAAGCACAATCTTCGTGCTGTTTTTTAAAAGCTTCAGATGTTTTTCCGGGCTCGGCGGATTTGGCCATCCGTCAAAAAAACCGTCAAGCATATCTGGTGATATTCCTTCTATATTTACTTTATATTCGATCATTTTTTCAGCTCCATTATTATCGGAAAAAAGCAGTTAAAAATCCTGCTAACAAGATATTTTCGACAATTATTTATAAAATGCCTGCGATTTTTTTGAAAAATTCAAACAGGCCATTTTTCATTTACTCTTTAATCCATTAAAATGATGATAATAGACTTGGTTAAAGGGGCATAAGGGATGCTTGAACTGCTGATTACAATGCTGGAGCGGCTTGGAATCATTGTCACCATTGCGCTGATTCTGACAAGATTCCGCTTTTTCAGAGAGATGATTTATGGTGAAAGATTAAAACGGCAGCACGAGTATAAAGCCATTCTTTTTTTCGGTTTTTTTGGCATCATTGGAACCTATTCCGGATTGGCCTTTAATACAGACACACTGCAGTTTAACCGCTGGGCATCCGAGCTTGCTTCTGATGAAGCCATTGCCAATTCCAGGGTGATCGGGGTCGTGCTCGCCGGATTGCTTGGCGGCCCTAAAGTAGGAATTGGCGCAGGAATTATCGCTGGACTCCACCGGTTTACGCTTGGAGGCTTTACCGGGATTGCCTGCGGGCTGGCGTCCATAGTGGCTGGGCTGCTTGCCGGCTTTTTCCGCCGAAAGAACGAGCATGTGAAGCTATCATCAGCTTTCTTCATTGGTGCTGCGGCTGAAGCCGTGCAAATGCTGATTATCCTTGGAATATCACGGCCCATTGAAAAGGCGGTGGCGCTTGTCGAAATGATTGGGATTCCTATGATTTTAGCCAATGGGCTTGGCAGTGCCTTATTCCTGCTGATCATAAAAAATGTCATTAACGAAGAAGAAAAAGCAGGTGCTTTTCATGCACAGAAAACGCTGCGGATTGCAGACCAGACCCTTGCCCACCTTCGGGAAGGCATCAATCATAAGTCCGCTCTGGCAGTCTGCCTGATTTTACATAAGGAACTTCAAATGAAAGCAGTTGCCATCACCAATCACACTGAAATTCTTGCCCATGTCGGCCTTGGAAATGACCACCATCGTTCCGGAAGCCCGATTCAGACCCAGATCACACGGGATGTCATTCAACACGGTGAAATTGCTGTTGCCAATGACCAGTCCATTCATTGCCGGGAGGAAAACTGCCCACTTGGTGCAGCCATTGTCGCTCCTTTAAAGCTGCGCGGCGAAACAATCGGAACGCTGAAGTTTTACTTCACTTCGGAAAAAGAAATGACAAATCTCGTGATGGAGCTGATTTCGGGACTCAGTGTACTCCTCAGCAATCAGATTGAAATCGCTGAAGCTGATAAAGCCTTCCAGCTGGCAAAGGAAGCTGAAATTAAAGCGCTGCAGGCGCAAATATCACCGCACTTTTTATTTAATTCATTAAATACGATTATCTCCCTTGTGCGGATTGAACCTGCCCAGGCACGGAAATTGCTTGTTTCACTCTCCCATTTTCTGCGCCAGAACCTGACGGCCACAACTGTCAGCTTTACAACTCTTGAACAGGAACTCAGACATGTAAAGGCCTATCTGTCAATTGAAGAAACCCGGTTTGTGGATCGGCTCGAAGTCATATACGACATTGAAGAAGATGCCCTATTGGAGAGAATCCCGCCGCTCACTCTGCAGCCGATTGTGGAAAACGCGGTAAAGCATGGGATTAAGAACAAGGAACAAGACTGTATCATTATGATCAAAATTCAGAAACAGGACGGAATGACGATAGTAAAGGTGAAGGATAATGGACAGGGAATGAGCCGGGAAAGAGCCGAACAGCTTGGCAAGGAAACCCTGCAGTCAGAATCGGGATCAGGACTTGCATTGTACAATGTAAACCGCCGGCTGACCATGATGTTTGGTGAGGAAGCTTCGCTGCAAATTGCAAGCACGCCGGGCATAGGCACTGACATCCAATTCGCCATTCCGAAAACGGAGGAAAAAGCTGATGGAAAAAACGATCCGAGCCTTAATCGCTGATGATGAACGCTACAGCAGAGATGAATTAAAGCATTTACTGGAGGAATTTCCTGCAATTCAGGTTGTCGGCGAGGCTGAATCAGGTGAAGCAGCGGTGATGAAAGCCATCCAGCTTCAGCCGGATGTTGTTTTCCTTGATGTGGAGATGCCCAAAATGAATGGGATGGAAGCAGCCCAATCCCTGCACGAGCTGAAAAAAGTGCCGCTTATCATCTTTGCAACGGCCTACCCGCAGTTTGCTGCTGAAGCCTTCCGCTATGAAGCGACCGATTATTTACTGAAGCCCTACGACGAGGATCAGCTCGAGCAGACCATCAGGCGAGTGGAAAAATTGATTGGCGCCAAAAAAGAAAATGATATCGGCAAGCCGGCGGGCAAACTGGCTGTTGAAGAAGATGGGGAAATTTTATACCTGGAGCCAAAAGAGATCCTCTATATCGGCCGGGACGAAAAAGTATCCCGGATTATCACCAGGACCGGAGAGCATGAAACCAAAACCCCGCTGAAGGACCTGGAGAGCAGGCTTTTACCCTTCTCTTTTTTCAGGATTCACAAAAGTTACCTGGTGAATCTGGATTATGTAACTCGGCTGACCCCCTGGTTTAACGGGGCCTATCAGCTTGAGATGGAAGGCCGGGAAGAACTCTTGTCTGTGAGCAGGAACTATGTGAAGGCACTGCGGGTGCGATTGGAATTGTGAAAAGCATCGGGGACGGTGCTTTTTTGTTTTTTTTGGTGGGGGGGTAGCTCAAAATATAGCGAATTTTCGAATCATTCACATCTTTCCATGCATCTTAATCCCCCTTCATTGCCTTTTAATCTTCATTTTTTACATGTTGGACACAAATTGTTCAAATTTTCTCCTTCTTTTATATAATTAATGTAAACGCATTCATAAAGGGGGATTAATATGATTACTTTTTTATCCTGTATTGCACTTTTAATTGTAGGTTATTTTACGTACGGCAAGTATGTTGAAAAAGTGTTCGGTGTGAAGGAGGCACGAACAACACCTGCCTATACACATGCTGACGGTGTGGATTATATCGCCATGAGCACGCCAAAGAACTCGTTAATCCAGCTGTTGAACATTGCTGGTACCGGCCCGATATTCGGTCCGATCATGGGAGCTCTTTACGGGCCTGCAGCTTTTATCTGGATCGTGGTCGGCTGTATTTTTGCCGGTGCTGTTCATGACTATTTAACAGGAATGATTTCCATCCGCAACCGCGGCGCACATTTGCCTGAGCTTGCGAGCAAGTTCCTCGGGAAAGTCATGAAGCATGTTGTGAACGCTTTCGCTGTTCTGCTTCTGTTATTGGTTGGTACGGTGTTTGTTACGACTCCGGCTGATCTGCTTTATGTGGTGATGGATCAGAAGGTATCTGTAACCCTCATCATTGCTGCAATTTTCATTTATTACATTTTGGCGACTTTACTGCCTGTTGATAAAATTATTGGCCGCTTATACCCATACTTTGGAGCATTGCTTTTAATCAGTGCACTTGGGGTTGGTATCGGGTTAGTTGCGACCGGCGCTAATATTCCCGAAATTTCACTGCAGAATTTCCACCCGGCTAATGCACCTATTTTTCCATTGCTGTTTTTCACGATTACTTGCGGTGCTCTTTCCGGCTTCCATGCGACACAGACACCGATTATCTCCCGCACAACTCAAAATGAGAATCAGGGACGCAAAATTTTCTATGGCATGATGATTGCAGAAGGAATTATCGCGATGATCTGGGCGGCTGCTGCGATGAGCTTGTTTGATGGCTATAACGGATTAAGTGATTTCCTTGCAAACGGCGGTCCGGGAGCAGTCGTCAGTGAAGCTTCCACTATGATGCTTGGTGCGATCGGCGGAACACTTGCTGTTCTTGGAGTTGTTGTTCTTCCAATCACTTCAGGAGATACGGCTTTCCGGAGTGCACGGATGATTATTGCTGATTATATTAATTTTGCTCAGAAGAAATTCTCAAGCCGTTTGTGGATCGCTACTCCTTTGTTCGCGGTCTCACTGGCACTAACGCAAATCGACTTTAACATTTTATGGAGATACTTCAGCTGGGCAAACCAATCAACAGCGGTCATCGCACTGTTTGTCGGTGCCATGTACTTGTATATCGCAAAGAAAAATTACTGGATTTCGCTTATTCCTGGCACATTCATGCTGCTGATGGTCTTAACGTATATCTTAAACGCACCAATCGGTTTCGGATTATCCTGGAATACTGCCTGGATTGGCGGTGCAATCGGTACAGTTGCTCTTGTAGCCCTGTTCTTCTCCGCTGCTAAAAAAGCTCGGGCGAATAATCTGCCGCTTGAAGAGGATATTTCCGGCTGGAAGAGATCTGCTTAATGGGCTGCTGTAATCCCAAATACCGGGAAGCAGTAAATGAGGAAGAGAAGAGAATAAATGCGCAAGGTGAAGCTTCTCTCTCTCTTTCTATTAAATTACTTTTTTGCGTGGTATCCATAATCGGGGTATTCTTCTATTTAACTTAGCAAAAAGTGCACGTACATGCGTGCACTTTTCCATTTAACCAAAGGAGGCACTATAATATGAAGATATTAATAGTCGGAGCCGGAGCCATTGGTGGCTATTTTGGCGGAAGGCTTTTGGAAAAAGGTATGGATGTTACTTTTTTGGTAAGGGAAAAAAGAAAGCAGCAGCTTGAGAAATATGGGCTGCGCGTGGAAAGTGTTCATGGAGAAATGGTGTTTTCGGAACCAAAAACGATTCAGGCTGGAGAAAAGGCAGATTCATTCGACGTCATCCTGCTCTCTACCAAAGCTTATCATCTTGAGGGAGCCATCAGGGATATCCGTCCATACACAGACAATAATACTATGATTCTTCCTCTCTTAAATGGAATTGCCCATATGGATCAGCTGACAGCTGCTTTTCGAGAAGAGAACGTTCTCGGGGGACTTTGTTTTATTGAAACCACTCTTGGTGAAAATGGGACAGTGGTTCATACCAGCCCTGTCCATGACTTGGTTTTCGGGGAGCGTTCCGGCGAAAAAACGGAGCGGATTTTAAAGCTTCAAGAGGCCTTTTCAGGTACAAAATCAAACTTTCGACTCTCTGAAAATATCGAACAGGAGATGTGGCATAAGTACCTGTTTATCTCCACACTTTCCGGTGTCACCTCCCTGTTCCGCTCACCTATCGGTCCGATCCGCGAGCAGGCTTTCGGATTGAATTCGATTAAAGAGGTTCTAAAAGAGGCATCTGCCATTATGAGAGGCCTGGGTGCTCCGCTGGCTGAAGGGATTGAAGAATCCCAGATGAAAAAAATACATGAAATGGGCTATGAAATGAAGTCCTCCCTTCAGCGCGATATGGAAAAGAGGCAGGCGATCGAAGCTGATCACTTCTTTGGCTATTTGCTGGAGAAAGCTGACATACTGGATTTGAGTGCCCCTGTTATCGGTGCCCTATATGCTAATTTGAAAGTATATGAGAAAAATAGTCTTTAAACAAAAATCCGAGCAGGTCACCCTGCTCGGATTTTCAGTCTATTATTTTGTGCTGCTGTTCGAGTTATAGAAGAATTTCGCTGTGATGGATCCATCCGCTTTTTCTTTAATGTCTGTTACATGGATTCCGGAGTCAGCCGGTGTTGAGCTGTTGCCCTTCCAGAAATAGTAAGAGCCAGTATGAACCTTTCCGGAGACAGGTGTGATTTTGCTGCCTGTTTTGAAGAAGTCACCTGCATCACCGCGGTTTTTATTTTTCTCTAGGTCATACTTCCCATCAGCCTGAAGGACAGATAATCCGTAATGTGTTACAACTGTTCCGTCACTCGCTGTTTCGGATTGGTTGTATTGGAAGCGTTTGTTCATCCAATTTTCAACATTGTTTGGACGGAAGCCGGCTGTCTGGTACAGGTTGATGATGTTCTCATCTACATGCCACGCCACTAAGCCTTTAGCGTCTTCACCCTGGCGGATAAACCCTTTATTAAAGCCGTCCTGCTGAACGTTTTCAAATAGGAAGTATTCAGTACCATTTGAGCCTGGCACCTCCATTTTGACAATGCCGTTGTCAGCATCTGCTTTATTGATTGCAGGCAATGTGATTTCCTGCACGCCATCCTCGGGTTTCACTTCAACCGGATTTACCCATCCTAAGAAAATCTTAGAGAATGGATCAAAGTGTGCCGGAGAGTTTCCGCCAAATTCAGGTTTATTCGGATAGCGCAGCCATGATCCGCCTGCCATCATCGAGTAGTTCCCTACCCCTTCAGAGCTATAAACCGTATCATAGAAATCAGGCAATCCCAGGGCATGTCCAAATTCATGGGCATAAACCCCAGTTTGAGCAGGGAATGGACCTGTTTTTGCTTCATCATTATACGTATTTGTTGCTGCATCAAATCCGGCCACGTTACCGCCGATTCCTGGCTGGATGTTGTAATTGTTAACGATTACGCCATCATACGTCATATCTTCTTTAACAGTTTTGTTTATCCATGCTTCTTCAGCCATTCCTTCTTTTACTGGTGCCGGCTGGCCAGTTTCATAGTATTTTCCATAATAAAGGGCACTCAGGATATTCCACTTATGAGACCAGAACTGGGCCGGGTCACGGCTGAATTCAGCCCCTGTTCCTTCATGAATGACGAAAACGTTAGGCACTTCCCCATTTTCAGCATACTTTGAAAAGTCAACCTGATCGTCTGCCGCTTTCAGCAAGTCGCGGATGAATTCACCTGTATGGGCATCACCATTGACGTTCCCATTTACATATTTACCGCCTTCAGCATATTTACCTTCCTGATCCAGATAGTAGGAAGCACCTTTTGGCATCTCCACCCAGACAAACTCTGTATTTTCCTTGCGGACCAGGTTCGTTTTTCCATAGCTGGATTCTTTATAAGCGTTTTGCATCGTGCGGTCCTTTGGAACATCAGGTCCATCATATTTCTGGAATTGAGGAAGCTCGTAAGGATTATATTCTGTCCCAAAGATTAAATCCTCATAATATTTAGCCGGAACTTGTCCAGGCATATCTCCAACCGGCTCATCGCCTTTCGGATACTTTGCCAGAAGAACCAGAACTGGAATATCCCCTGTTGCCTCTTTATATGCCACATGATTGTCGCCAGGCTGCTGGAATTTCGCTCCTGCCTTGGCAGCTTTCTCAGCCGGATCTGCCTTTGACAGATCGATTCCCAGTTCCTTCGCTTTTGCAGCAAGCTCTGGAGACGCACCGACATGATGTGCAAGATTGATTTGATACTTGTTTTCCTGCTTAGCCTGTGTATCTGCCGGTCCGGCTCCTGCAAAAACGGCACTTCCTGCTAAAGCAAGGGTTAAAGCTGAAGTTGATAGAACTTTTAACAATATACTCACTCCCTATAATCTATTTCTGTAATCTAAATATTATAAAATATTCAGTATTTTCGAAATAGGAGGAAAGCATGGTTTTGTATGGAATTTCGTGATACTAAAGACTTATTTTTCAGAAAAGTTACAGGTGAAAAGAATATTTCTCTGAGAAATTTCCTTTAATAGGTTAATGATTTATAATAGAGGGATATGTAAATAAAGGAGACTCTAACATGACTAATATAGAAGACAATGCACCAAAGAAAATCAGCCTTAAAGAAGCAATGAAACAGCAGCTAATGAATAAAAAGCAGGGTCAGTCAGGCGGAACGTTCAATAATGCTCCGGTTAAATCCACGAAAGCGCTGAAAAGCCAGCAGACTAAGAAGACCAATAATCAGCGGAAACGGACAGGTGTGTAATGGAGGGTCAGAATCGCGCTGCCATAGCGCCAGGATTAAAAGTGAAGATCGTTCTTAAAAAGGATCAGCGGACAGGTGTGCTGACAGAAGGAATTGTGAAAGACATTTTAACGAAGTCCCCTTCCCATCCGCATGGTATTAAAGTAAGGCTTGAAGATGGGCAGGTTGGCCGGGTAAAACAAATCCTGCGCCCATAAGAAGCGGCCTTTTAATTTGATAACTCACGGAGGAGACTATTGGTTACACTGATTAAACCTTTATTGGTAAATATTACGATACTATTCTCATTTACGTTTAACGGAAATTTGCTTTTTCCCTATCAGACAAAGGCACCCCTTACCTTTAAGCAGAAATTGATATATGGCCTGCTTGGCTCATTCGGGGCACTTCTGTGTATGTTTTACCCCATTGAAACACTGGGGGAAACCCATTTTGATTTGCGCATGGTCGCGATCATGATTGTGACACTGTATGCTGGATGGCTGCCGGGATCCATTGTGATGCTGAGCACCGTCATTAGCCGCTATGTAATAGGCGGCCAGTTTATTTATATTGGAATTTTGGTATCTATTTTATCATTTGTGATTACATTTTCCTTTAGGAGGGTGTTTCTTAATTCCAAACACCGGGTGATTACTGGCTCATTTATTCTCTTTTTTTATTTTTATCTGTATATAGCCATCCTTGCGACAGCCGTCATGTTTCTGGACACCTTTTTTTATCTGACCTACTTCGCAGCATTTTACCTGACTTTCATTGCTCTAATACTGATAATTGAGAGTCTATTCAGAACGAATAAACAGATCAGTGAAATGGTGTATATGGATAAGCTGACAATGGTCGGCCAGCTGGCAGCTTCGATTGCCCATGAAATTAGAAATCCTTTATCCACTGTGAGGGGCTTCATTCAATATTTGAGCCAGGATACGGCGGATGAGAACTTTAAAAAGTTCTCCCCTCTCATAATTGAAGAACTGGATCGCACAAACAGCATCATTACCAACTATCTTAAAGTCTCAAAGCCCGAACAGTTCCATCTGGCTAATGTCCCCCTGCATGAGGTGATCCAGGATTGCGTCCTGCTCATGAGGCCGCATGCTTCTTATTCAAATGTAGTGATTGAGTACGGGAATAAAGGGCCGTTTTATGTGAGGGGTGATGAAGATCACCTGAAACAGGCCATCATGAATGTGATCAAGAATGGCATTGAATCAATTCAGGAAAAAGGAAGAATCTCTATAGATACTTCACCAGATTATTTTCTTAATACGGTTAAAGTAACGATTGCGGATAATGGGCGGGGTATGACATCCGAGCAATTACAAAATATCGGTCTGCCTTTTTACACAACGAAAACTAAGGGAACAGGCCTGGGGAGCATGGTGACGAACAAAATCATTCGTGAAATGCAGGGAACGATTGAGTATGATAGTGAAATCGACAAGGGGACGACAGTCAACATCACCCTTCCTTTGCTGAAGAATGAATAAGAAAAAGAGTGCCGGATGCACTCTTTTTCCTGTATAGACTTTTAGCCAAGCCGGCCTTGGGCTGCTGGCTGGTATTTCCTCATCGGGCCTTTTGCCAGAACATCACGCAGATAGAAGTCACCGGCCGGATTTGTTTTTTTCAGCAGTTCTAAAAGGTATGTAATATCATCCATGGCGCGGTGTGTCTGACTATCCGCGATCCGGTGGGATTGAAGAAGGGTGAGCAGCTTGCTGTCTGCAAAGCCGTATTCCTTCCATGGAACACTTCTCATTGTGCAATACCATTTTAATTCGTTAATATCTTCAGGGTACATCCGGTATAAAAAGCTGCGGTCAAAGGATGCATTATGAGCGAAAACCGAATCAGCGTGAAAAAAGTATTTTTTAATCTTGATATCATCAAAGTATTTTCCGCTGACCGCTTCATAAGGAATACCGTGGACTCTGAATGCACGGCTGTAATTGTTTTTGGCCGAGTTGCTGATGGGCTCCCGCAGGAAGGTGGATTTATCCTTTATATCAAGAATCTCCCCTGTGTCGGCACGATAGGAAAATAGCTTTAATGCCAGTTCGATGATTTCATCGGAATTTGGTCCAAGCCCCGTGGTCTCCACATCCAGCAGCAATCCCAACTTTTCCTCGTTTTTCATGGCCTGCCTCCTCTATAGATTTTAAATTAAGCATATAATAGAGGAGTGCTGAAAGCCAGCGGAACCGCTCTTAGATTTTTTTATCATTTTTCAGGCGGTCTACATAGTCCGCATGATAATTCTGGTGCATGTATTCGCGGTTTTTCATGGAATAGAAATATCCTGTTGAAAGAGACAAAAATGCGAATAGAAAGCCTACCCCAAAGCCGAAGCTGTGGTAGCCCATGACAATGCTGACAACGGTAGTGATCAATAGCGTCACCAATATATAAAATAAAATGTTTTTGTTTTTCAAGGATGTGCCTCCTCATATATAAAACTAAAAATCTGTCTTATTATTATACCAAAACCGAAACAAAATGGACGCTTTATCCGTAAAGAATAGCAAGGAGGTTTTTGCCATGATTGGACTTGTCATTACTCAAATTTCTGTAATCCTGCTCTTCCTGATTCTAGGATGGGCTGTACGATTCAAAAAAGCTTACTGGCTCATTTCCGGTTTCGCCTCGCGGTCTGAGATCGAAAAAGAACAATTAATTAACAGCGGTTATCCGCAAAAAACCGGCAGCCTGCTCATTGGCACCGCTATCGGGATGCTGGTGCTTCTGCCTTTATCATTTACCGGATTCAGATTTGCAATGGAAGTGCAATTCGGCTTTATGATGATTGTTTTACTTGGGGGATTCATTTATTTATCGAGATATGAAGTGCCGGCTAAAAGAAAACGAAGTTATATTATTTCTCTCATTATTATCATTGTGACCCTTGTGCCCCTCATTTACCTGACTGTCTCCAGCCATAAAGGCTATGAAATGGCATTAGCAGAGCATTCATTTGAAATCTCCGGGATGTACGGAGACGAATGGGAATATCGGGATATTCAGTCTGTTCAATTATTGAAGGAGATGCCTGAGGTAACCTGGAAGCAGAATGGAATCGGCCTCCCCACCCTTTCACAGGGACATTTTAAAGTGACAGGCTATGGCAGCAGCTTATTATTCATACAGAAAGGCCATACGCCGATTCTGTACATTGATCTTAAAAATGAGCAGATCTTTGTGAACAGCAAAGATTCCGCAGAAACTGAAAGCTGGTATAAGGTTATGGAAGAACAAACAGATATCAAATGAAGCCGCAACGGCTTTTGATTGAATCCATAAATGGATAATCACAGTAAAAACAGGAGGTGACTCGTTAAGGTGTCATATTTACTTTTAATTATTGGATTTTCTTTATTGATTGCAGGGGCAAACTTTTTTGTGGATGGGGCTTCTAAAATTGCGGGGTTTCTGAAGATTTCCCCGCTGCTGGTCGGGCTGACAATCGTTGCATTCGGAACGAGTTCACCTGAAGCCACTGTCAGCATTCTCGCTGCACTGGATGGAAATGCCGATGTGGCTATAGGAAATGTTGTCGGCAGTAATATCTTTAATATCACGCTGGTGGTCGGTGTGACCGCCATGATTTTTCCTTTAAAAGTCGAAAGTGCAACCATCCGCAAGGAGATTCCCTTTACTTTGCTTGCCACTGCCGCTCTTATGATTTTCATCAGTGATAAATATCTTGACTCTATCAGCAGCAATGTGGTTTCACGCAGTGATGGCCTTGTGCTGCTGCTCATATTTGCCGTATTCATGTACTACTTATTTGAGGTGGCCCGGGAGAGCCGAAGCAGCACAGAGTCTGCTTCTGTCAAAACAAGTCCCGCCCAATGGACAAAGCAAAGTCTTTTAACGATTGCCGGATTGGCTGCCATTATTTTTGGCGGTGACCTGGTTGTTAGAAGCAGTACAGAGATCGCCTTTTCATTGGGGATGAGTGAAACATTGGTCGGCTTAACGATTGTTGCCATCGGGACATCTCTGCCGGAACTGGTGACCTCTGTCGCTGCTGCCATAAAAAAAGAGAGTGAAATTGCTTTAGGAAATATCGTAGGAAGCAATATCTTTAACATCCTTTTCGTCCTTGGGGCATCCGCTGCCATATCCCCACTTCCTGTGGACCCTAAAATGTTCATCGATATTACAATCTTAATTCTAATTACAATCGTGCTCCTTATCTTTTCAAGAAGCCATTATGCCATTGGAAAATATGAAGGGGGCTTTCTCGCAGCCTCTTACATTATTTATTTGATTTATATCATAATGCGGAATTAATTACAGTGCCGGTCCTTTTGGGCCGGCATTTCTTTTTAAGCGGAAGTTGTTTCAGAAAAATACTGCTGCTTCCCGGGTTTTAAAAGCTGCAGGCAGACATATAGAGAAAGAAGTAAATTCAGGACTGCTAAAATGACAATCGTATAGCGGAGCGGAAACAGGTCACCAAGAACACCGATAACCATGAGCAAGATAATCTGCGTAAAGCTTTGAATGACACCGATCACGCTTGTCATTCTGCCCATGATTTCAACAGGCACATTATTTTGGTAAAAGGTTTGATATCCCGCACTTGAAAAGGCATTAAAAATGCCGAGTACAGTAAATCCAATAACAACCATAATAAAAGAGTCTGCCAATGCATAAATCATATAGCCTGCAGCCACCAAAAGCATGCCATAGCCCATGAGCTGTTTAATACTAAGCATTTTTGAAGCGATGGTGATAAAGAGAGCTCCCACCGCAAAGGCGATTCCCGTGATGCTGACAAGGAAACTATAGTCCGCTTCTGTCAGCCCGACAACATCCTGGATAAAAACAACCTCCTGCGAATCCATTGCGAGAGAGAACAAACCAAATGCCAGGAAGCATCCGTAGACAGAGATGAAAAAAGCCTCTCTCCTGCCAAACGCAATGACCTGCTTCCAATCATCCCGGAGCGTTTCATAGGCTGACGTTTTGATTGAAGCCTCCCCCAAATCTTTATCCATGTCCGGCAGCAGCCAAATGATGACAGCTGAAAAAATAAAAGAAGCCGCATTTAGAAAGATGGCTGTTTCAATGGTTCCAATCAAGAATAAGCCGCCGGCGATGGCTGGTCCTACGATGAAAGCGCCTGAAGTCACAAGACTGTTGATAGAGTTAAATCTTTTTCTGCTTTCGATTGGAACCAGCTTGGTTATATACGTGGCGGAAGCCGGCATAAATAGGGCTTTCGCTATGCTGATCAGAAAGAGGACTACATAAATGAAGCTGATGCTTCCGAGAAACGGTATCAGCGCTACACCTAGTGCCCTGGCCACATCCGTCCAAATCATGATGCTCTTTTTATTCTTCCGGTCAATCATGCCCCCGCTCCATGAATTGGTTAAAACGGAAGTGATAGGGCCGATAATCCATAAGCCTGCCACAGCGGCAGCCGATTTGGTCATTTCATAGACAATTAGATTAATAGCAATCAGGTAAATGAAATCTCCCAACCTGGAAATTCCAATCCCCGTCAGCAGTAATGATGATATTTTCCAATTAAATTGTTTCATAGATCACCTGTTTATATTTAGGGTTTTTCCAATTATTAGTATAACATGAAAAAATGCCCCGGAGAAACTCCAGAGCATTCAGCAATCAGCCAGCAGCTGAGTTTTTATTGTAAGGTACGTTCGTGCCAACACTTCTTAAACCGGCAAAAAACCTTGCGGTGAAGATGATCGCAGCCAGAACGATAAAGATTCCGCTGACAGCGCCTATCTGGTCGGACAGTACCCACTGCGGCAGGTGCTCTGCCCATCTTCTCGGAGCACTGATTCCGCCGGCATAAAGGAATGAGCCCACGAGACCCGTAAAAAACGTAAAATAGAGCGCAATGGTGAATGTATCGATTCCCCTGTGCTGCTGATTGCCTTCGGTTTTATTGAAATAATACATAAATCCGATAATCATAGCGACTACACCCATTCCCATATACGTATGGAAATGGCCAGGAACCCACTTCGTGTTATGCATCACATGATTGACAACAATGGTGGCATCAATGATGGCCGGAATGGCTCCTGCCACCCAACCGAACATGGAAAGGAAAAACAGGCTTGAAGCAAAGTCCCATTTCATCCGCGAGCGGTAGACAATCATCAGTGCTCCGTAGGCCGTAACGACCATAACGGGCAAGCCGTTTGCATAAGAAAACACCTGTCCAATGATGAGCATCCATTTTGGCACTGCAAAGTCCATCAGTAGATGGTGCGTATAAATCATTAAGGTAAAAAGTGTCGAGCAGTTCCAAGCAATTAGAAAAACTTTATTAGCTTTCCAAGGCCGTTTTGTATATTCTGACAGGACCTCATAAACGGCAATAACAGCCATATAGATGGTGCAGTTGGCAAAGATATGGCCGAATGCATAGGTAAGATGCTTGGCAAGCATCGGATCTATCGTAATGGCCGGATTGATAATATTCACCAGTGATGCGGCCAGCACCGTGGCCCCTGCCAGCAGTGCAGTCGAGTTGGTGATGATGACCATGGCTGTAGCCACGACAGCAGCAGGCGGCCCGTATCCTTTCTTCCCCCTAAAAATGATATCCCATCCAAGCGCCTTTCCAAGGCCTCCATAAACTGCTGTCAGTCTTGCAGCCAGGTACATGTACAGAAGTAAAAAGCCAATGCCGAGAATCAGCATGCCAGATAAGAAGAAAACTGCCCCTGCAATCCCATACATTTTGGCTGACTGGGCAGGAAGCGGATATAAGAACGTCCATCCATCGGAAAAGTCAAAGACAAAAATAGCGATGAGAACCATTGTGACTCCGGTTAAAAAAAGGACAAAGTTTACAATGAGGATGGCAGGGTTAAGCTTTACGTATTTAGACAGGAAGTACCATAGGATGGCCGTTCCGCCCAAAGCCGCGATGCCAACCATGCCTGTACCGTGTGCAGTCATGATTTTATAAAACCACTGCGGTGTGATGCTGATCATTTCCCCCTGATTCATCAGCATAATGACCCCAAAGATCATCATAAGAATTATAACAAGTGCAGTCACTGCCAGGTGCCATATCACTGCTTTCCTGGCTAAAGGGTGAATGCCTTCATTCATCAGATGCTCCCCCTTCCGGTTCTACAACAATTTCTTTGACCATCACATGATGTCCGGTTGAACAGTATTCAAGGCATAATATCTGATACGTTCCAGGCTCTTCAAATGTATAATATACGGTATTGGTATATTCAGGCATGGCCTGAGTTTGTGCGACAAGCTCCATTTTTTCATTATATAAGCCGAAACCGTGGGTAACATCCGAGGCTGTCACATCAAATTGAACTTTATCCCCAGCCTTAAACCTTTCCTCACTCATCTCCCACGCATATTGGATTCCAGTTACCTTCACTACCTTCGTTTCACTAAACCCTTCCGCTTCTGCCTGATTGCGGTCATACGGCAGCCTGCCAAGCGTCATAACAGAGGCAAAAGCCATAACGGCAATAAGTCCGAGAAAATAGAATTTCCTGATTTTATATCCTTTTTCCTGAATGGCGCTATATTCACCGCTGCGCTTGGATTCACCGTAAACAAACGCAAAAGCCAGCGCCAGCAGGAAAACAAAGAAAACAGTTGCATACATTGCGATAAGCTGATACATTTCTACCCCTCCCATAAAATATTCAACAATCCCCCAAACCCTATTTTATGGAAGCGTAAAAATTAATTCGGTGATTTATGTCCTATTCGACGATTTTTTTAAAATTTTTTCACAAAAAAAATGCCCTGGATTTTTCAGAGCATTTTCTTCTCTATCGTGTACATCATCCAAAAACCTATATCTTCAAATCCGATGCGTTTTAGATTGCACCGGCTGCCGGGTTATCATAAAACAGGCACAGCTCTTTATTTTCCGAAAGAAGCTGGCGGCAGAGCTTGACCATGCACTGAGTGGCATACCCCTTCTTCTTGAATTCACTGTCTGTTGCTACCCCTACAACCATGGCTGAAAGGGAATTTTCAGCTGTTGTTGAAGCAGTGCTGACCATCTTTCCATCCTCTTTGATAAAGAAGGAACGGGATGAGCCATCCTTTAGCACCCTGCGCTTTCGTTCAACAGTAATGGCTGAATCGCTGAATTCAGGAATGCTGTTCAGAAGCTCCACCAGCTGTTCTGCATCTTCAGGACCAGCCTGGCACACTGCTGAAACTTCAACACCTTCAGCATTTAACTTTATGCATTTTGCATAATAGGTTTCCCGCTTTCTTTTTATGCGGTGAGAAACATAAGGTTCAATTTTCGCCGTTACAGCTTTCAGGCCGGACATCATTCCAAAGTTCGCGTCCTCGAGCATTTTCTCCCCAAATCCCTTGGCGTCAAAGTCTCCTGCTGCATAGGGGATGAAATTTTCTTCGTATTTTAATAAAACGGCCTTTAATTTGCCGTCTTCCCCAATGTCCCCCCACACCTTTTGAAAGTCCTGTTCATAGCCGTATGCTTCAATATCTCCAATAATGAACAGATTCTCAGCCGGCTGCTGTTTTAAAAGACTAAAGCACATTTCATGATCTTGTTCAGTAAGTTGTCTGATCATATTTAATTAATCTCCTTCCGATCAAATTGGCTGATACAGGCGGGAGATTCAGGTCCCTTGCCCAAACTGACAGCTGTCCAATGTGATGGATTTCATGGGCAATCACATGGTTCAAGATGTCTCCCTTTTTATATTGCTTCTCCATCCATGGCGGTGTAACAAACTCATTGTATTGGACTGGCCATTCCTCCTTAAAAAAGCGTTCTAATCCCCGCCGGTATTCTTCAGAGAGTGCCATTACTTTATCCAATTGGGCATAGTCGGAAAACAGAGGATCCTTCACTTCCTTGCCCTGTACCACACAAATCCAGCTGTATTCTACATCTGCTATATGAAAGAGGGTTTCCAGAATGCCTCCAACTCCTCCAGTCCGGCTGGCATTCAGCTCTTCGGCTGAGAGCTGACGGCACCATTCAAGCCACTCATCACGCACTTGCCAGTTATAGCGGAATAATGTCAGCAAATTCACTTACCTCCTTGTCCAGATACCTTTGAATTTCGTCAGTATATGGGAATTTCCTGCAAATTTATTTTTCCGCCGCATAATTACTAACCATATATTGAATCCTAAAGGAAGCAGCATGAGAAGAAAGGGGATTGCATGTGAAGAATAGCTTAATGGTTTTCTATATATCGGTCGGAATTTTATTATTGCTTGTTTTATTCGGTGTGTTTGTCCCGGATTCACTGGAGAGTGTTACAGCCAATTTGCAGGCTTTTATCACCGATAAATTCGGCTGGTATTATTTGATTCTTGTTTCGTTTATTGTCATTGTTTGTTTATATTTTTTAATCAGCCCTTTAGGAAGAATCAAGCTTGGGAAGCAGGATGATAAACCGGAATTTTCCCGCCCTACCTGGTTTGCGATGCTGTTCAGTGCGGGGATGGGAATCGGGCTGGTTTTCTGGGGTTCAGCAGAACCGATTTATCACTATGCAGTCGGGTCTCCAACCGGCGGTGCTGTGGGGACGGACGAGGCGATTAAGAATGCGATGAGATATACGTACTTCCATTGGGGTGTCCATGCATGGGCGATTTATGGAATTGTTGCGCTTGTGCTGGCATACTTTAATTTCCGTCATGGGGAACCCGGTTTAATCAGTGCCACCTTAAAGCCCATATTGGGAGACCGTACACAGGGGGTTACAGGAAAAGTCATTGATATTCTATCAGTAGTAGCAACTGTCATCGGTGTGGCAACAACACTGGGGTTTGGAGCTGTACAGATTAATGGCGGATTGTCCTATTTATACGGCCTTCCTGTCAATTTCACAGTGCAGTTTATCATTGTCGTGATCGTTACGGTCCTATTTGTCCTCTCAGCTCTTTCAGGACTGGGAAAAGGCATCAAAATTTTGAGCAATGCCAATATGATTCTTGCGGCTGTTCTATTTGTTCTGGCGTTCTTTCTTGGACCGTCATTATTTATACTGAACCTATTCACCAATACACTTGGAAGCTATCTTCAATATTTGCCCGGCATGAGCCTCAGGATTGCGCCGCTGAATCCGGAGGTCAGGGAATGGATTAATGGCTGGACGATTTTTTACTGGGCCTGGTGGATTGCCTGGGCGCCGTTCGTTGGCATTTTCATTGCCCGTGTTTCAAAAGGGAGAACGATCCGGGAATTTGTCTTTGGGGTTCTGCTTGTTCCGTCACTCATCGGCTTCATCTGGTTTGCCACTTTTGGGGGAACAGCCATTATGCAGGAGCATCAGGGCACAGCGAAGATCTCTGAATTGGCTACTGAGGAAGCATTGTTTGGCGTATTCTCCAACCTGCCGATGGGAACGGTGCTGTCGATCATCGCCATCCTGCTTATTTGCACATTTTTTATTACCTCTGCCGACTCCGGCACCTATGTCCTGGGTATGATGACAACAAATGGCTCACATCACCCAGGCAACAAGATTAAATTGGTGTGGGGTATAATGCTGGCTGCCATTTCATTGGTTCTGCTTTATTCCGGAGGACTGCAGGCACTGCAGAATACAATGATTGCAGCAGCTCTTCCTTTTTCCGTTATCATGGCTTTAATGACCTTCAGTCTGATCAAAGCTCTGCAGAAAGAAGCCAGGGAGCTTGGGATTGGGAAGATCCCGAAGAAGAAGGTTTAGATGCAAAAACCTGCAGATCTGGCATCTGCAGGTTTTTAAATTGTTATTTTACCGGAATCCAGATCTCTGAATAATAATCCTGGCTGGATGCATCACCGGCAGTATACACTTCCAGTTCAGGTGCAGCGGCATGTTCATAGCCGCTTGATGGAAACCATTCCGAGAAGATTTTTTTCCAGGTGTTTTGCATGGCTTGCGGCATGGCACCATGTACTTCGAACACCGCCCATTTGGAGGCCGGAACTTCCAGGGTATCGAAGCTGTCAGGCTTATCACCTTTGAAGCTTGCCCCGATCCAGTAGTCCATGCTGTCAGGCTTCTGGCTGCGGTTATCCACACACACGCCTAGAATTCCTTTGATATCCCCATTATTTAGCTTGAATAGCTTATCGGAGGTTCCGTTACTGTTCACTTCATGCCACATTTTCGGGATGCCTGCCAGATTTTCTTCATTAATTAAACTGAACTCTTTTCTGATACCGGCTACTTGAAAAGTTTCTTTTTCGACAATTGCATATTGCATTGGTTCTGCCCCTTTCAGACTCACCTGGATCACCAGGCGGTTATAGGATTTCAGCTTTCCGGAAAAATTTCTGGCTTCTGTTGGAGTGATGCCATGCTGCCTGCGGAAAGCTTTTGTAAAAGCTTCGGGAGTGTCATAGCCGTATTTATAAGCAAGATCAATCACTTTAAGGTCTGTACGGACCAGGTCCTGTGCAGCGAGAGTTAACTTTCTTTTCCGGATATATTCGCCGGCTGGCATATCTGTCAGAATAGCGAATGTGCGCTGAAAATGAAATACGGAGGAGTTTGCTGCCTCCGCAGCCTTCTGGATTGAAAAATCCTCATCCAGCAAATGCTCCTCTATATAATCAATAGCCTTCTGCAGGGATTCAACCCATGACATTACTGATCACTCCCTTATGTATATCTTATCTTTATCTTTTTTTGGCTGCCTGTCATTTTTTGCTTTGTTTTGGCAGGCGGAATATTAAAGAATTCTTATTTTAGGCGAAGAATACCTGCTGAATGGGGAATTTTTAATGCTGTTTGCTGTCGGGCAGGGGCAGAACAGTATAATACAGGCCGAAACGGAGGATTTACCGGCCAATTATACTGTTTTACCGGCCAAATTCAAGAAAATACCGGCCAATATGAAGCATTTACCGGCCAAATACCTTTCATTATTTCGGTGATACTAATTTAATCAGAAGAGCAGAAAAAAGCCAGCGCCCGTTAACAGGCAGCTGGCTTCAAATGCATTTTATATGGCACGTCCCCAATGACGGTGCATGGCAATCGTATTGATTAAATTCTCACTGGAGGATGTATCTCCGCTTCTGATTTCTACAATCCCCATATCAGAGAGTGTTTGTGATTGCCCCAGCATGTTTAAGGCTTCTGGAGGCAGCAATTCCGCTCCCTCGCCGCCAAACGCAATCGTTTTAAAATGCTTGTAGGCTTCACTGACGAATTCCCTGGCCTGCGGCACCTTTTTCAGCGCTTCTGCACTTTCTTTGCCGCCTGCAGCATAAATGGCATCATACATCACGGAATGAGAAGTCAGGAAGGTTTTCATAACTTCCAGTTCTCCGCCGTCACCTTTAATCATGCCCAGGTTTCTGCTGACAATCTCCGGCATGATCCCAGCCGCTTTCAAGGCTTCCATTACGCTTTTGACTTCTGAATAATCGAACCCATTATCAGCAAGAATGGCTACTTTCCGGGTCTTAGCTGATTTGGCTGTATTCATTTGGCTTAATGCCGGAGAAGAAAGCGTGACTTTGGATTCTGCCGCCGCATCCGGCACCTTCGCGCCGACACCAAGGGCAATTTGTTCAGCCAGGTAAAGATCCACATTACTGAACATATCGACAACCTGCTGCTTTATATCCTTGTTCTGCACCTTGCCAACTTCAAAGCGGAATGCTTCGATAATATGCTCCTTTTCTACTTCGGACATGCTGTTCCAGAACAATTTCGCCTGGCTGTAGTGGTCTTTGAAGCTGTCGCTCCGCTGACGCACCTTGCGCCCTTCGACCTTTTCCTGATAATGAACATAGCCGCCCTCTTCTGCTGTAGCAGGGCTTGGATCATTATTCTGCATCGAGTTTTTATGATAAGCAACCGGCCCTTTGTTGATGGTCATGCGATGATAGCCGTCATACTGATTATTATGGAATGGACATACAGGACGGTTGATCGGAATCTCATGGAAGTTTGGTCCGCCTAAGCGGATCAGCTGTGTATCTGTATAGGAAAACAGGCGGCCCTGCAGCAATGGGTCATTTGAAAAATCAATGCCAGGTACCACATGCCCAGGGTGGAACGCGACTTGTTCTGTTTCAGCAAACACGTTATCCTGGTTTCGTTTCAGGGTCATTTTTCCGATAATCCTTACCGGGACCATTTCCTCCGGCCACAGCTTTGTTGCATCCAGAATATCAAAATCGAAGGAGAATTCATCTTCTTCATCAATCATCTGGACACCCAGCTCAAATTCGGGGTAGTCTCCCATTTCGATGGCTTCCCAAAGGTCGCGGCGGTGGAAATCCGGATCCTTTCCGGCAAGCTTTTGGGCTTCGTCAAAAACAAGTGAATGCGTGCCCAGAACCGGCTTCCAGTGAAACTTTACAAATCGTGCCCTGCCCTGCTCATTCACAAACCGGAATGTGTGAACACCGAAGCCTTCCATCATGCGGTAGCTGCGCGGAATGGCACGATCTGACATTGTCCACATGATCATGTGGGCAGTTTCCGTATTGTTGGCTGCAAAATCCCAGAACGTATCATGGGCCGTTGAAGCCTGCGGCATTTCGTTATGCGGCTCCGGCTTGAATGAATGAACGAGATCCGGGAATTTAATGGCATCCTGGATGAAGAATACCGGGATATTATTGCCGACTAAATCGTAATTGCCTTCTTCCGTGTAAAACTTGGTGGCAAATCCGCGGGCATCACGTACAGAGTCTGCCGAGCCCCGGGAGCCGGCAACGGTTGAGAACCGGACAAAGACTGGGGTTTTCACAGATGGGTCCTGCAGAAACTTGGCCCTGGTGTATTCTGCCATGGATTCATACACCTGGAAATAGCCATGTGCGCCAAACCCGCGGGCATGAACAACCCGTTCAGGGATGCGTTCATGGTCAAAATGCGTCATTTTTTCCCGAAAGTGAAAGTCCTCCATCAAGGTCGGTCCGCGGGTACCTGCTTTCAGTGAATGCTCATCCTCCGAAACCTTTACCCCTTGATTCGTCGTCAGTTTCTTGCCTGCGTTATCCATGCGGAATTCCTCAAGCTGCCTGTCCTTGCTGTGTTCATTTACACCTTTGTTTTTCGGATCCTGTTTCAAATGTTCATTCCTCCTTATATTTAAGAAGCAAATGCTTCTGGATTACGTATGTATCTACAATTGAAGTACCCTACATCAAAGGAGGTAAACAGCAAAATAAAAGAAAACAGCGGGACCATTCCGATTAATTCAAAAGAAAACTCATTTACTTTTTACAGGAATTGGTTCTTTAGCTTGCCAAATTTTTGTTTTTTCTGACAATGTTATATAAAAAAAGCAAATGAGTATTGTCAATAATAGTAAAACAATATAGAATTTTCTTATAACCTCACGAAGAGGCAGGTGAAACGATGGAAATTACCAAGCATCTTTTCTTTAATCTATCGCTTTTGATCGTTATCTTGTTTGTTGTGCTTGTATGGGCGGAAAAAAGTTCTAAATTCCGGTTTTCCAAAGGCTGCTCTTTTGTATGGCTTTTGTTTATGATCTGGATATGCTTTCAGTTTTCCTATCAGACAAGCCCCCATTATTTTTTTGATTTACGATTGATACCTGTCATCATCGGCGGTTTATATGCGGGGATTGGCCTTGCATTGGCCGGAACTGTGATTTTGATGAGAAGTTTTTATGGAATAGAGCCTGGGTTTTATTCTAATATTCTTTTATATTTGCCCCTGGGAATTATTCTTTGGAAGTTCTACCCCTGGTTTTGGAAGCAGGTGCCCCGAAAAAGGATTCGCTTTTCGGTTATTATTACCCTGATTTTAAGTGTACTGACGGTCATAGTAATGGAACTAAGCGCGCCGCCACAAAACCGGTTCGATGCCTGGTTTGCCTATTTGATGATTCCGCCATTGGGTGTTTTTATGATTACATATGTATTTGAATTTGCTAAAAGAAATCTGGATATGCGTGAGAATCTCGTCCGGGCCGAAAAACTTGAAGCTGTCGAGCAAATGGGTGCAGCCATCTCCCATGAAATCCGCAATCCCCTGACAGCCGCGATCGGATTTGTTCAGCTTTTGCAGGAGCAGCGGCTGCCACCGCGAAAAAGGGTGGAATATTTGAACATTGTGAAGGCTGAGCTGGAATCAGCGGAGCAGGTCATCCAGAACTATTTAACCTTTTCCAAGCCATCCTTGGATAAGATCGAGGAGATCAATGTAAAAAAAGAGCTCATGCAGGTATTGAATATATTAAAGCCGACAGCCAACCAGAATTCCGTCGAAATCAATGCCCACTTTTCCCTCCTCGGATCTATTAAGGGGGATCGGCAAAAATTCCACCAATGCTTCTTGAATGTAATTAAAAATTCAATTGAGGCCATGCCGCGCGGCGGGCAATTATACATAGAAACGCACTACAGCAGCAGCCAAATCACCATCGAAATAAAAGACACTGGCGTGGGCATGACTCCAGAACAGCTTCAGCGCCTGGGAGAACCCTATTATTCTACTAAAGGCTCCAAAGGGACCGGCCTTGGAATGATGGTCGTATTCAGTATTGTAAGAGCCATGGATGGCAATGTCCGTGTCAAAAGCGAAGTCGATAAAGGAACTGTTTTCAGCTTTACTTTTCCGAATTATAAGTCGGAAATACATAAGGACTAACAAAAAACAGCAGCGTCAACACTGCTGTTTTTCTTTTTTCCAATTTTTATGGAACCTCGAACCAGTACCCCTCGTCTAAGTGTTACCAACGAAAGGAGCATAAACATGCTGGTAAAAATAACAGACAATCAAGGGCCGCCCCTTCAATCCGATACAGAGTCCAAAGAAGAGAAGCTTATTTGGCTAATGGATAAATATGGGGACATGGTTATCAGGGTTGCCTTCTCCTATTTAAAACAAAAGCAGCTGGCTGAAGACGTATCTCAGGAAGTTTTTATTAGCTGCTACCAGAACCTTGAAGGTTTTCAGAAGAAAGCTGCCTATAAAACCTGGCTTTACAGGATCACTGTCAACAAATGCAAGGATGTTTTAAAAAGCTGGTCTTATAAAAATTTATTTTATAAAGAATGGATTGGATCCCTGCTGGCAGATCGAATGGATTCTGTTGAAACTGAGCTGCTTCATATAGAAAATAAGGAGTATCTGTATAGCAGAGTTCTTAGGCTCCCTTTGAAAATGCGTGAAGTCATTATCCTTCACTATTATGAAGAGCTAACGCTTGCCGAAATTTCCGACCTCCTGAGCATAAATATGAATACAGTCAAAACGCGGCTTCACCGGGCAAGAAATTCCTTAAAAGACGTTCTTTCAGATAAGGGAGATGAACAGACATGACCAATCATTTTAAATACCCTGATAATCAAATTCGATTCGAGGATAGACAAAAAGAAATGGTATTAAAAGCTGTAAGACCTAACTCATATTCTTTTCAAAAGAAAGAAAGAATAAGCCGGAAAAAGAAATGGGCTTATGCAGGTACAGCTGCAGCAGCTTTGTTCATTCTTTTTATCGGGACAGCTTATTTTTCTCCCGGAATGGCAAAGGTAGCCGCCAAGATTCCTTACTTCAGCGTATTTATAAAACAGGAAGAATACAAATATGCTTTATATGATGTCATTAGTGATACTGCTAATAAGCATCGCTATGACTTGAGAAGAATGGATGCCTCCATCCCCGATAAAGAGTTAACCGTCTGGCTTGGAGGAACAAAGGAGGATGTAAACAGCATTAAAGGAGATGTAAAAAAATCCTTCAGCCACTCATTAAAAGATCATAACTTTGGTGCGTATGATATCAGAATAAAAAGGGACAAACATGATAACACGATACCAGAAGAAACCCCTGAAATGAAAAAGCAGCAAGCTGACAGCCTGGAGCTGGAACAAAAAATCATTAAAGCGCTTGAAGCGAATAATTACACGATGGCCTTCCCAGTTCAGGCAAGGATAAATGAAATTGAGAAATACATTTTTGTAGCTATTCCGAAGACCGAAGAAAGGACTGACGAGCTTAATAGTTTATTGAATTCCATTTCAAGTGAATATGGAAAGGGGTTCAAATATGACATTAGACAGATTGATATGGAAGCCAGAGAACAGGAACAGCAATGGGATGAAGCCGGAGTCATTCACGTCATCGCAAGCGGCTTGATGGAAAACAAAGAATTCAAGGTAAAAGGGTTTTCATACTCGTTCCATCCTCTCCCGCTGCAAATAAAGGTGAAAACATCCGTGAAAGCAGATGATCCGGACGCAAAGGTGCTGGCAGAACGCATTGAAGAGGAAATCAAGAGCTTCTTACAAACACATGAAAAAGCAGAAGATATTCGAAATGACCCATATGAGCTGACGATCTTAAGTAAAGATAAAAAGAAAATAAATTAAAATATGTACTGGTAAGCTTTGCCTCCCGGTTCGGGGAGGCTTTTATTTTTCTCTCAGGAAAAGGCTGCGATTCCGCCTGTCCGGCCTCTTTTGCTTATGCTTTTTTCATTATGATTCTATCTGCTCCGCTTCCAAATGCTTCGTGCAATTATAAAGCTCACAGTCCCACTTGCTTTCTTTTATTAACAGTTCCGTGATAGATGTGTTTTTCGGCGGAGTGGATAGGTCTGTCTGCGGAACCAGCTCTCTTAACAGATGGCGAATGAAGGCGCCATGGCTTACAATCAGCACGTTTTCGCCCGGGTGCTTTTCTGTAATTTCCTGCAGGAAGCCAAGCCCTCTTTCCATAACACTTTCTTTCGGCTCGAAACCAAGGTCCATTTCACGCCAATTCTGGCCCCATTTTTCAAGTCGTTCGGCTTCTGTTGTGCCTTCAATCATTCCGCCGCCGACTTCTCTAATTCGGGGATCGAGGTGAAGGGGAATGGAGCCGTTTCTCTTCTGAATGGCTTCTGCCGTCTGCCTTGCCCTTAAGAGATTACTGGAGTAAATTACATCCCAGTTTTCGCCGCTAACCCGTTCCGCCAGGCGTTCTGCCTCGGCCAATCCTTCTTCATGGAGAGGAATATCCGAGCTTCCCTGTGCGCGCCCCTCCTTGTTCCAAGCTGTAATCCCGTGTCTAATCAATCCGATTTTTGTCATATGTAAAAACATCCTTTCTTTTGAATAGATTGTTCAGGTGTTCCCTTATCTAAGTAAAAAGAGCGGTGCTTGCCGCCCGTGTAGCTAATCTACTTTCCTCATGCTTGTAAAAGGATACCAGACAAATTCACTGACGCCAATAATGCGCTCTTTCTCAATAAAACCGAGCCCATTTCGGCTGTCCAGGCTGACAAGGCGGTTGTCCCCCATGACGTAATAGTGATCACTCGGAACCGTGAGAGGACCGAAGTCACCGGTCAGTTTGCTGACAATTCCTTCTGCTGCTTCGCGATTTTCAGTAAGGTAGTCTTCATCCCATTGCTGGCCGTTAATATACAGATGGTCTTCCTTCATTTCCAGTTCATCGCCGGGGAAACCTATTAATCTCTTGACATAGTTCTTTTCATCGCCCCTGATGATGACAATATCGCCTCTGTTCAGTTCTTTTAATTTATTTACTAATATTTTTTCCTCGTCATGAAGGGTAGGATCCATGGAGGCTCCTTCCACATAGTACGGTGAAAAAAGAAAGACTCTGATGACCAGTGCGATTCCAAAGGCAATCAAAAGGGACTTGAGCCAGCTCGCTATTTCATGCTTATTCATGTGCTACACCAAAGCTTTCTGCACCCATATACCGGTCTTTGATTAAGGTGCGGTGGTGAAGTTCATGTCCGGCAATGATATAGGCAATGGCTCTGGCGGTAACTCTGGTGCCGTTCGCATTCCCTCGCCTCAGCAATGCCTCATCATCCAGGCTTTTCAGTAAAGCAATCGTATTTTGGCGAACCTGGGACAGCTGTACTGAAAGCTCCCCAATGCTGAAGGAGTTGAATTTGCCATTCTTTACATACTGGTTATCATCATATCCCGGCAGCTCAGCCTTCTCCCCTCTGCCAATGCAAAGCAGGCGGTAGCTCATGATACGTTCAGTATCTGTAATATGGCCGATCACTTCCTTAACCGTCCATTTTTCCGGAGCATAGCGGAAATGTGCCTGGTCTTCATTCAGGTCTTTTACCAGATTGTTTGTCTCCTTCATTTGTTCATCGAGGATTTGCAGAAGGTCCCTTTCCGGTACTGAGCTGACGTATTTCTCATAATATGGTGCATACTCATCCAATCCAGGTTTCTTTAACATCTCGTTCCCTCCCATTCTATTACCTTATTTTACTGAATTTTCACCCATAGAGCCAACTTCAGGTCTGAAAAAGCTCGCCCCTGATTGCTTTAACATACCGTTCGGCTGATCGCTGCACTGCAAGGTCTGCCTCCTTTTCTACCACTCTGTGAAACGCATTGTAAATCCGGTCAAATGACAGTGGTCTGATTTTGCCGGCCATCCTTTCAACTGTTTCAGCGGGAAGCGGAATGAGGTTCGGATAGCTGTACATGAAGCTGACCCAATCCCTGTCCGCAGCGACCTGAATGATGTCGCCGGTAAGCATGACGCCTTTGCCCCCATTCCCCTTTTCCCAATGAAGGACAGCACCGCCTTTAAAATGGCCGCCGATGCGGTGGATGACCAGGCCATCATGAATCTTAAGGCTTTCTCCGCTCCAGAAAATGATGTGATCACTTTCCCTAATTACCCACTCCCTGTCGTCTTCATGGATATAAATCGGCGCATTGAATGCTTCCGCCCATTCAACTTGTGCTGAGTAATAATGGGGATGGGACAGTGCAATCGCGCTAATCCCGCCCAGTTCTTTGATGGCTTCAATCGTGCACTCATCAAGATAGGTAATGCAATCCCACATTAGATTAAAACCGTTATGCTGAACAAGATAAGCTGTCTGGCCGATGGCAAACTCCGGAGCTGTTTTCAAGCTGTAAAGATTGGATTCCTCCCGCTTTATTTCATTCGTATAATTTTGGCTTTCCGTCATTTCATGTAAAATAGTCCACTCTTGGCCGCCGGGTCCAACATACTGGCGCTCTTCCATGCAGATCGGGCAGCTTTCAGGCTGTTGATCGCATGGTGGAAATTGCGTTCCGCACGTTTTGCATATATATTTTTCCATAAATAATGCCTCCGTTTCTCATACTGGTTATATTAACCATTTTACTGCTGGAAACGTTCTGTTAAATCGACGTTTCGGCTGAAACCGGCTACAGATTTAGACTGAGGACTTATACTTTAAGCTTAATAAATCTACTTCACAATGGAATCCTATTCCTATTCGGGTTCGGTGCAGAAAAATCCTTCCTTTTAAGGATTATGCAGTCCTGAGGCACAAGAACACTTAAGGATCAGCTTTTTGAAACTTTTTTTATTTTCATCCGTAGAGGATACTAACGAACTTAATTTAGGAGAGATTCATTATGGGAAATATATTTATTTTTTCACTCATCGCCGGACTGGCGATTTCAATCCTGCTTATTCCGTTTAGCTATAAAGCGAAGGAAAAGGCGAAGGAAAACAAAGGCAGGAAAATGGGAACCGGAATCATGGCCGCCACAGCTGCTTTATCTGTGCTGCTTGTTTTTGCCGTGTATTATTTAACCAACCTGGACCGTAACTTGACCAGCTTGTGGCTGTTCGCGGTTATCGCTTCTGTAATCGGGGCCGTTTTCGCGACTGGCCGGGAGCGTATGATCAAAATGGGTGTGTTTGTCCTTAGTTTAGCTGCAGGGGCTTTCTTTCTGACAGCTTTCCTGTTTAATGCAGACGATAAGTATGAAAGTGCCAAAATGAAGGAAAAAACGGAGATTGAAACGTTTGATGAAAAAGAAACACCGGCGAGCGTGCCGCCTAAGTTTGCGCGCAATAAGATGAAGAAGGCTTTCGGGCAGGTTCCTAACACAAGTTATTATGAACTTGGCAGCCTGCAAATCCAGAAAGTCAATGGAGAGTATGTATATATTGCGCCTGTTGAGTTTTCGGGCTTTTTCAAATGGTTGAATGGGGATAAGACACCAGGCTATTTTACAATTAGCGCGACTGATTCCTCAGCTAATCCAAAATTCATGAAGAGCGATATGGTGTACACACCATCCTCTTATTTTAATAAAAATATAGAGCGCCATATCCGGATGCAGTATCCGCAAGCCATTTTTTACGGAGAAGTGCAGCTGGAAGTGGATGACGACGGAAAGCCGTTTTATATTCGCTCGTATGGTGAGTTTATATCGGCGCGAAACGGTTTTGATGTTCAAGGGGTAGTCATGGTTGACCCGCTGAACGGACAGACAAAGTCTTATAAACTTGCGGATGTGCCGGCCTTTATTGATGGAGCAGTTTCCCCTGAGACGGTCAGTCTGCAGAACAGCTATTTCGGAAATTATATCCATGGCTTCTGGAACAGCAAATTCGGAAAGTCTGATGTAAGGCTTCCATCTGATGAGGGAACAGAAGCCAATGTGAGCCCTATTTTTGATGAAAATGGCGACATGTACTACTTCACTGATTTTACGAGTCCAAAAGAAGGCGTTGACTCGATGCTTGGCTATTCTCTGACAAATTCAAGGACGGGCGAAGCGACCTTCTTTACAGGCAATCTTGAAGAATCTTATATGGATTCGCAGGGTGCTCTCCAGATTATTGAGAAAAAATTCATTGAGAAGAAATGGAGCGGCGAAATGCCTGTTCTGTATAACTTCTACGGTGAAGCGAGCTGGCTGACGCCTGTTCTGGATGCCAACGGATTCCTGCAGAACTATTTCATTGTTTCAGCTGCCAATCCGGAAATTTCCGCCTATGGCACAACGCCAAATGAAGCATTGCGTTTGTATAAAACCGCATTGCAGCGGGGCGGAGGCACGGTTGACGGAAGCTCGAAAGCAGAGGAAAAACAGATAAGCGGTACTGTGGTGCGGGTGTATAAGGAGAAATCCGGTGATTTCACCGTTGTATCATTCCTTCTGGACAACCGCAAAAGCTATGTGGTTTCATCTGAAACCGTGCCGATGGCCATTTACCTGCAGGACGGTGATCAGGTCAGCGTTAACTATCTGGATACAGGTGAGGCATTCCTGCCTGTGAAGGAAATGAGTATTAAAGGATTGGAATAGATGCAAAAACACGATGAAGACATTCTTCATCGTGTTTTTTTATTAACCTGCGATTATGTTCGCTGATTTAATGGCACTCGATAGCGTGGATTTGATGCTGACGTGATCAAAAGACAGCCCAAGCTGTACTGCGGTTTGGGCAATTTCCGGTCTTAACCCGGAGATTGTGGTCTTTACGCCGATCAGGCTTAGCGCTTCGATCAGCTGGAATAGCTTATGGGCTACCATTGTATCGATCATGACTACGCCTGAAAGGTCAAGAAACAGCTGGCTGACGCCTAATTTATTGCATTGCTGCAGTGTATTTTCAAGCATGATTTTCGCTCGTGCTGTATCAATATCCCCGACAAGCGGCAGAAGTGCGATATTTTCTGTCAAAGAAATGACCGGGGAGCTGAGCTCAAGGATTAAAGCCTGCTGAGCCTGCAGCCTCTTCTGGGAATGGTTATTATACTCTTCCGTGAACCAGGTAACTATTTCCCCAATGGTTCTGATGATCATCCTGCGCCATAAGGCGATATGTTTGTCATCATATTGGCCCTGATTGATTTCAAGGAACTGCTCAAGCAGATTCAAATACTGTTCCTGAGTGTTAAAGAACTCCTTGTGAATCATCTCAAGAGGTGTGCGGAGATGTTCATCATCCTGCGCCACATTGACAATCCAGACTTCCAAATCATTAAAGAAGGATTCTTCATCTTTATGGAACACTTCGGAGAACTTCTTGTGAAATTCGTAATTTTGCTTTTTTACGCCTTCGATCACAGCGGGGTCTTCCGAGGCATACACTCCGCCGCTCTCTTCTTTATTTACGCTTTTATACCATTCTTCAGTTAAATCCCACGTTTTCTCAAGGAAAAATTGATATAGATCATGATTACGATGCATGCCTGTCTCCCCTAACCGACTGTTCTTTCAATATCAATATTTTAACCGATGGGATATAAAAGTGTCGATTTTAAGCTCCTGGCTATTTCCCTGCTGTCCGGATACTGATGGTCTGCCCCTGTTCCCGGAAGCATTATGCTCTATGCGGAAGCTAGGATATGAAGGATGATGGCAGGTTTCGCGTTTATTCAACAATTTACTTTTCAATCAAACGTTTGATTGAAATGACCTGAAAGCACTTTCCCATCTGATCTTTCCCCGGGAAATAGCTGCAGGAATTGTCGTCTGCACTGCTGGTCTTTCGACAAAAAAAAGACCATTCCCCTTAGCGGAGAATGGCCTTTCCCTTTATACTTTATACTGCCTGCTTTTGCTGTTCCTGCTTCATTAATTTCATTTCACTGATGGCTTTCTTAGCCTTATTTTCATCAAACTCATTTTCGCTCTTTGCTACAACCATTGTTGCGATTCCATTTCCAATCAGGTTCACGATCGCTCTTCCTTCACTCATGAAGCGGTCTACGCCAAGAAGAAGCGCCAATCCTTCAAGAGGAATAACCTGAAGGGCTGCAAGCGTGGAAGCCAATACGATAAATCCGCTGCCTGTTACACCTGCTGCACCTTTTGAAGTCAGCATGAGCACTAATAAAATGGTAACCTGCTGGCCGATTGTCAGATCCACTCCGAACACCTGGGCTAAGAAGACAACCGCCATGGACAGGTAGATGGATGTCCCGTCCAGGTTGAAGGAATAGCCGGTTGGAATGACAAGTCCAACTACTGATTTGGAGCAGCCGATGCGCTCCATTTTATCCATCATTCGCGGAAGCACTGATTCTGAAGAACTGGTACCTAATACGATCAAAATTTCATCTTTGATGAACTTCAGATAATTCCATAAGCTGAATCCGTACATTTTGCAGATGATGTTCAAAACAACAAAGATAAATAAGAACATGGTCACATACACGGAAATCATCAGTTTGCCAAGCGGTACAAGTGAGGCCAGTCCGAAATGCCCAATTGTATAGGCCATGGCTCCAAATGCTCCAAGCGGGGCTGCCTTCATGATATAGCCGATGATTTTAAAGAAGACCAATGATAGCTTATCCAAAAATTCAATGACGGTTTTGCCTTTTTCCCCAAGAGCCGCCAAGCCGACACCGAATAGAACAGAAAAGAATAATACCTGCAGGATATCGCCTTTTGCAAAAGCATCCACCATGTTGGAAGGAACAATATGTGTCACAAACTCAATCCAATTAATGCCCTCTCCGCCATTGGCTGTGTACTGTGAAACATCTCCTTTTTCCAATTCATTAAAGTTCAGTCCTGCACCTGGTTTAATGACATTAACGACCATCAGGCCAATCATTAAAGCAAGTGTAGTAACAATCTCGAAGTATATGAACGCTTTTCCGCCCACTTTGCCGACTTTTTTCATATCGCCCATTTTAGCGATTCCAAGGACGATGGTCAGGAAAATAATTGGGGCGATGACCATTTTGACTGCGTTGATAAAGGTGTCGCCGACCGGCTTCATTTCTTTACCGACTTCCGGCCAAATCAGCCCGACCATAACACCGATAAAAATAGCCGTTAACACCTGGAAGGTTAAATTCTTATAAATCCGCTGCTTCTTCACTTTTATCCCAGCTCCTTTTTCTAACTATTCATTCTATTAGAAATGATAGCGTTTTCAGAGAAATGAGAGAAGTTTATGGTCATAACGGATGTTTTGTTCATTTTGGTCTCAGGGAATGCAACTAAACGATGACATACCGATTCACAGGTCTGCCCACGCCTCCGTACTGCACATCCAGCCGGATTGCACCGCTTTTTTCAAGATAATCAAGATAGCGGCGGGCGGTGACTCTGGCAATGCCGATGCCGTTCGCGACTTCTTCGGCAGAGCGGGGTTCGGTCTGCTGTTTCATGAAAGCAGTAATTTCATTTAAAGTGAATTCATTTAGCCCTTTCGGCAGAACATTTACTTCTTTTTTCACCTGCCTGGCATAAATCAGGGCATCAAGCTGCTCCTGTGATAATGTGCCCGATTCCTTCAGGCTCTCTCTGTAATGTCGGTATTTTTCGAGGGCCTGCTGGATCCTGTTCAGCTTAAAGGGCTTGATAATATAATCCCTGGCGCCGTTTTGAAGCATCAGCTTAATGGTTTCCTTATCCTTTGCAGCGGAAACGACGATGACATCAGAATCGAGGTGCTGCTTTCTGAATTCCTGCAGAGTTTGAATGCCATCTTTCTTCGGCATAAAAATATCTAAAATCACCAGATCAGGCTGCAGCTTTTTCGCCAGGGCAATGCCTTCCTCCCCATTCCCGGCCGCAGCAATGATTGTAAAGCCGGGCACACTTGCAATAAATTCCTTATTCACTTCCTGGACCATTGGGTCATCTTCAATCAGCAGCACACTGATTTCTTCATTAACCGCCATGTAATTCTCCCTCCGCTTCCATCGGAAAAGTAATCGTAAAAGAAGTTCCTTCATTGGGGCCAGTTGATACCTCGATCGCTCCTCCGCCTTTTTCTGCAATTTGTTTGACAAGGTAAAGCCCGTAGCCTGTCCCGCCAGATTTATTGGCGGTAAATCCTTTTTCATATATTCTCGGCAATATCGCTTCCTCTATCCCGCTGCCGTTATCTTCCACCAGCACCGCACAAATCTCATTCGTCTGTTCAATGCTGATGTCAATTTTTCTATCTTCACGTTCACTATGCTCAAAAGCCCCGAAAGCATTCTCAATCAGATTGCCCAGCAGCAAAACAAAGTCATGGTGATCCAGGTTGCTCGGAAACTCCTCCAGATTGCTGTTTGGGTCGATAACCACCGTGATGCCCAATTCCTTGCCGCGCCGTACTTTGCTTAATAAAAGCCCTGCAATGGCATCATTCCTAACTTTATCACTGAGGAAATTCGAAAGGTTCTCCTGTTCTTCAGATGCATCAAACGTCAGCTGGAGTGCTTTATCGGCTTTTCCTAACTGAATCAATCCGGCAATGGTGTGAAGCTTGTTCATATGTTCATGGTTCTGCACCCTGAGCGCCTCAACAAAGCTTTTTACACCGGTCAGCTCTTCGGCCAGTTTCGTAACTTCCGTGCGGTCCTGGAAGATGGCCACAGCTCCAATCTTCTCATTGTCTTTCCGGATGGGAATTCTGGTGCTCAGAATGACCTTTCCGCTTACAATGATCTGTTCGTTATAGACAGCACGATTACTTTCTACAATCTCGGGAAGCCTTGTGTCCTTTAGCACATCCCTAATTTTTTTACCTGCGACTTTGCCTGATACATTAAAAATTTTCTTTGCCTTTTCATTGAAAATCGTAATGTTTTCCTGGTTATCAATCGCAATTACACCTTCATTGATCGAGTGGAAAGTGGCTGTCCTTTCCTCCAGCATCCGTTTGATTTCATGGGGCTCCAGCTGAAACATCTGCTTTTTAATATGATTGGCGAGCATTAGAGAGCCGATCAGCCCAAATATGAGCGTCAAAAGCACAATGATGCTGATCTCGTCTGCCAGATTTGTGATAATCTCCGTAATCGAAGGGATCTTATTGCCGACAACAACCACGCCGATTTGATTGAGGCTTTCATCTTTAATCGGGATGAATGCGCGGATAAAGGTGCCGACGTCTCCCTCTGCCTTGGAAAAATATATATGCTCGGCAAAAGCCGGTTTCTCATCCTCACCTGATGATGGCCTGCCGATCAGCTCCCTGACCGGATGGGAATAGCGGATACGCTCCATATTCATGATCACGATATAGTCTGTTTCATTAATAATCCGGATTTCCTCTGCAACTTTGTTTACTGTCTTCCAGCCCTGCGGCTGCAGGATTCCTTTTTTTACATCTGACAGCTCTGCTACCGTTCTGGCGGTATTCATCGAGCGTATCCTCAGTTCTTTTTCTTCCTGCTCCTGGATGTTTGCGATCACGACCATCCCGCCAATCAATAGAGAAAAAATGACGACGGCATAAGACAGGATGGTAATCTTCCAGCGGATGGGCAGCTGATTCACAAGGGGTCCCTCCCTTCTGTCTTTACGGATAGAATTCTTGTAAGTATGATAACATTAATAGTTTTAAAAAGGAGGATTCAAATGAAAAGCTATATTCTCCTTGCCGGCATGGTTTTGCTGCTGGCTGCCTTCTTGGGCTATCGAAGCTTTTTTCCGGGGGAAGAGATTCCCTACGATGATGACCAGGAAGGGCTCAAGGATCAAATTGTCTTTAAATTCAGCCATGTGGTGGCAGAAAATACGCCGAAGGGCCTTGCCGCTCAACGGTTTGCAGATCTTGTCGCCGAAAAATCGGATGGCCATATTAAGATAGAAGTGTTTCCAAACGGCAGCCTTTATTCTGATATTGAAGAAATCAATGCGCTTAAGGAAGGACAGGTTCACTTTATTGCCCCTTCCACCTCTAAGCTTGGGATGCTTTCGCCTAAGTGGGCCGTGCTGGATTTGCCCTTTGCCTTTCCTTCACGTGAGGCTGCACTTGAAGGCCTGAATGGGGATATCGGCAAGCAGCTGCTGGATTCTCTAAAGGGGGACGGCATTAAAGGGCTCGCCCACTGGCCTAATGGATTTAAGCAGATCACCACGAATAATGGGCCCATTCAAAAACCGGAGGATGTGAAAGGGCAATCCTTCCGTATTATGCAAAGTGATGTGATATCGGCCCAATTCAGCCGCCTGAAGGCAAAGACTATTCAGGATTCCTTCAATTCCACTTATAAGCTGCTGGAGGATGGTGAAGTGGATGGTGAAGAAAACACGGTTTCCAATATCTACTCAAAGAAATTTTATAACCTGCAAAAGCATATGACAATCAGCAATCATGGCTATCTGGGGTATGCGGTGATGATGAGCGGGAAGGTCTGGAATGAGCAGAGTGAGGAAACAAAGAAGATTCTGCTCGAGGCAATGGAAGAAACAACTGAATGGAATAGCCGGATGGCCTTTGAAATGAACGAAGAACTACTTGAAAAAATCAGGCAGAATTCCTCCATTCAGATACATGAGCTCACACCCGAAGAAAAAAGGGAATGGCAAGATGTACTGGATCCCATCTATGAAGACTTCTCACAGGATATCGGGAAGAATCTGGTGGAAGAGATGAAGGAACTGCGGGGTAAATATGAATGAATGAAGGTGACAGGTACCTATACCAGTTGGCCGAAGTGGTATAGGTGCCTGTCACCCTTTGTTACAGCTTCTGTATGACTGCTACTTTAAGGTAGTCTCCTTCTTTGAATTCCTTAATGGTGCGGAAGTCTTCAGGAAGGGTGAATTCCTCCAGGATTTTGTAGCGGTCCCCTGTTTGTGCGAACGCTTTTTTGATAAAGTCTTTGAATTTCTTCATGCTGAATGTGCTGCAGTTGGATGAGGCCACAATGATTCCGTCTTTTTCTGTAATTTGGATTGCCTGAGCGAGCAGCTCCGGATAATCCTTTCTGGCGCTGAAAGTATGCTTTTTGGAACGGGCAAAGCTTGGAGGGTCCAGGATGACCATATCAAATTTCAGCTGTTTCCGAACAGCATATTTGAAGTAGTTGAACACATCTTCCACAATGATATCCTGTGCCTCAAAATCAATGCCGTTAACGCTGAACATTTCGATGGTTTTGCTTTTGCTGCGGTTGGCAAGGTCGACACTGGTTGTTTTCACTGCTCCCCCTAATGCGGCAGCAGCTGAAAAAGCGCCCGTATAAGAGAACGTGTTAAGTACCGTTTTTCCATTTGAATACTTGTCCCTGATCGTCTTCCGTACATGCCTCTGATCAAGGAATACACCAACCATGGCCCCATCATTCAAATAAATGGGAAACCTGATTCCATTCTCCTTCACCATCAGCGGAAAAGATGCCCGTTCCCCTGCTGCAAAATCATCGTCCTCTATATAAGTGCCCTTTACAGCAAACCGTTTCTTTTCATACAATCCTTTTACATCAGCACTGTTCATGAATGCCTGAATCACCGTATCCCTGAACGTATAAATGCCTTCACTGTACCAGCTGATCACATAAAAGCCATCATAATAATCAATCGTGATGCCTCCGATTCCGTCTCCTTCTCCATTAAAAACACGAAAGGCGGTTGTATTGGGATCATGGAACAGAGCTTCACGTCTTCTTAACGATTCTTGGAATTTCTTCGCAAAAAATGCTTCATCAAAGGTTTCCTGAGGATTTCGCGACAGTATCCAGCCCCTGCCTTTATTCTGCTTTCCATAATATCCTTTGCCGATAAACCGGCCGCTCTCATCAGTCAGCTCAATGACCGCACCCTCTTCGATGTTCTTCGGAATCCGCTGCACCGACTCCTCCGTCACAAGCGGATAGCCATCCCTAAAACTATTCTTATATTTAGAAGCCGCGATTAATTTGATAGCATTACTCATAAATTCACCCAATCATTTTGTTAGTATAGCTATCATTGTAACATTAAAAGTGACAGGTACCTATACCACTTGGATGAAGTGGTATAGGTACCTGTCACCATCTTTCTAATTTATTATCATTCCCGGATAGGCACGGGCATAGAATAGAGAAGGTTAGGGGTAAAGGAGGATGCTCGTATGCTGATTCGCCATCAGATGGTGGATAAAAAAGATGTCCGGTTTTGTGATGAAACCTTTAATTTGGAACAGGCACTGCAGTTTTTAAATAAAACTGGCTACCGCTGTGTCCCTATTCTGGATGCCGCACATACAAAGTTTGTCGGCAATATTTATAAGGTTGATATTTTAGAATATAAGGAAAATCATTCTTTGGATGAACCGATTACGGCTCTGGCTAAAGACCAGCAGACTATAATTGATGAGGATGACTCCTTCATGAAAGCCTTTTTCACGCTGAAGAGATATCCTTATCTGCCGGTTGAAAATGACCAGGGGCAGTTTGTCGGATTGCTGACACATGCGGCCGTACTGGAGCTGCTGGAGGAAGCGTGGGGACTGAACCGAGGCAGCTATACGCTGACTGTGGGAAGCTATGGCACACAGGGAACATTGAAAAAGATAAGCAGTATTATCAGTAAATACAGCGATATCCAAGGAGTCATCTCACTGGATTCATCCAACTTCCATGTCAGTCTGATACGCCGTATCCTTTTTACATTGCCGAAGGATACGACAGAAGAAACTTTAGATAAAATCAAGAAAGAACTGGACACAAATGGATTCCGTGTGATCGGAGTCGAGTGTCATAATGGAGAATGCTGATAAAGTGAAACTTCAATCAGTGGGGGGGTTCCTTAT
>NZ_NPDG01000068.1:0-91839 GCF_002272225.1 Bacillus sp. 7894-2 | reverse complement strand
ACTCTAAGTCTTGAAGCGGGGGGCTTACTGCCCGTTAGACTGCGATAAAAGATGAAAAGCCGTTCCTTGATGGAGCGGCTTTTTCTTACCTTTGATTCCTATGAAAGAATTCCTGGTACCCGTAAATAATCCATGCGTAAGAGGTGAAGAACAGGAAAATATGGATAGGCTTGAATTTTACGAGCTTATACAAGTTAAGTCTTTGATACAAGTAGTTTAGCGGGTATGCAAACAGCAGATCCATGATGGCATTTACTGCCAGGTACTTCTTGAAACTGCCGAAGGTGAAATGGAAGATCCATAGGGTCCCGATAAAGAATGGGCCCATTATGAAGGTCAGGTCATTGATAAGTTTCTTGAAGTGTCCGCCTTCCACAGTCCACCATTTAAAGGGTATGGCCAGTGTGCTTAAAATTAACACTAAAATCCCTGCAAAAACCGAAACGGTTGAAAATTTATTAAATGACTTCCTGGGCAGAAAGAATATGGTCAGCCACGGAATGACCAAATGAAGCAGCCTGATCGCTGTAGTTGCTTTCATATAAAAATCCCCCTTCTTCCATATTGTGGTTTAGGGGGATATGAATTATTCTCCATTTTTTTATTAAACAGCTGATTCCACCTTAAACATTCCGTCCATCTTCCTCACGATCTCTTTTCCAATCTCTATGGACGCCGTCGCGGCCGGAGACGGTGCATTTAAAACATGGATGGAGCGTTTGCTGGGCACAATGAAAAAGTCATCGACTAATGAACCATCGTCCTTCAAGGCCTGAGCTCTGACACCGGCAGGCCCGGGAACAATATCATCCTTCTGAATGTCCGGCATAAGCTTCTGGACATTTTTCATGAAAAGCTCTTTGGAAGCAGAGCGGATCATTTCTTCCACTCCCTCCTTCATATATTTCTTTGCGAGCTTCCAGAAGCCTTTATAAGCCATAACCTCCATCAGGTCTGCCACATTCAGGTCCGTCTTTTTATAGCCCTCCCTTTTAAAGCTTAGAACGGCATTTGGCCCCACATCAATAGCTCCGTTAATCATGCGGGTAAAATGAACCCCAAGGAACGGGAAGTTAGGATTTGGCACAGGATAGATCAGATTTTTGACGAGACTGCTTTTCTCCGGCTTGAGCATGAAATACTCGCCCCTGAATGGCACGATTTTAACATCCGTTTTCAATCCGGCAAGCTTGGCAATCCGGTCTGACTGCAGTCCGCCGCAGTTTACATAGTAAGCTCCCCTTACCTCTCCCCTGCTGGTCTGGACAATTACTTCCTGAGCTGTTTCGTCAATGGCTGATACTTTATGATTCAGCAGGATGTCCCCGCCTTTTGCTGTAATGATCTCAGCCATTTTTTCCGAAACCTGCTTATAGTTGACAATGCCGGCCATTGGCACATGAATGGCCTTTTTTCCGTTCACATGCGGCTCGATTTCATGCAGCTCACCCTGATCGATCATTCTGATTCCAAGGCCGTTGTCCAGCCCGCGCTGATATAAATCGTCCAATAGCGGCAGCTCGAAATCTTCGCTCGCGACAATGACTTTCCCGCAGATATCCACTTCAAGCCCATGCTTCCGGCAAAATTCTGTCATGGACTCACTGCCTTTTTTGGCAAGCCTGGCTTTATAACTGCCGGGTTTATAGTAAATTCCTGAATGGATGACACCGCTGTTATGGCCTGTCTGATGCGCCGCCACATGGCTTTCTTTTTCCAGGATGGCCACTTTTGCTGATGGAAACCGTTTCAGCAGCTCCATTCCTGTTGACAGGCCGACAATGCCCCCGCCAATAATGATGTAATCGTACATGCTCCTCCACCCTTTCTCTTATTTATGATCAAACCCGCAGGCTTCTGCCAGTAATTCGATGATATGGACCACACGCACCTTATCCTCAAGCCCCTCACGTTTCACCCCGAGGCACATCTGCAGATGGCAGCCAGGATTGGACGTGACGATGGTATCAGGCGAGATGCTATGGACGTGTTCCATTTTGGCGTCGAGTATTTCCATGGACACTTCATAGTGAACAATATTATAGATTCCGGCCGATCCGCAGCACATATCCGCTTTCGGAAGCGGAACATATGTAATGCCTGGTATGCTTTCAAGGAGCTGAACAGGGTCATCCGCCACCTTCTGCACATTTAATAAATGGCATGATGGCTGATAGGTCACAGCACCTGAGAGTTCCCGGCTGAAACTGATTCCGAGTTTGTTCAGTATTACACTTACATCCTTATTCTTTTGGGCAAACACCCTGGCACGCTCTGCCCATTCCGGGTCTTCTGCGAGAAGGTGATCATATTCAACGAGCATCGCACCGCAGCCGCCAATCGCATTAACCACAAAATCAAAGTTCCCTTTTTCAAAAGCCGCAATATTTTCCTTCGCCAATTTCCTTGATGTTCCCGTATCTCCGCTATGGTTCTGTAGCGCCCCGCAGCAGGTCTGTTCCTTAATTACGGTGACTTCGCAGCCGGCATGCTGAAGCAGCTTGATGCTGAGGTCATTGATTTTGGCAAAAAACACATCCATAATACAGCCTGTAAAAAAAGCAACACGGGCTTTCGGCTCGCGCTCTAGCAGAAGGATGCCTGTTCTCAGCTGTTTATTTGGCATTTCCACAGCAGGGGCTATTTCTTCAAAAGCACGAAGCTGTTCTGGAAGAATGCTGAGCGCCTTGCTTTTACGGGCAATCGAATCCATGCCTGTTTTCTGATAGGCCCGAAGTGAAGCTCTCATGGCTGACAGCAGTTTTTTATTCGGCAAGGCCTTCTGCAGAGCCATGTTCTCCACGAATGGAGATGGTGCTTCGGCCCTCTTTACTTGCTTAAAAGACTCGAGGATTTTCCCATATTGAACATTGGTTGGACATGCCGTCTCACAGGCGCGGCAGCCGAGGCAGAGCTCCATCGACTCGGTAATTTCATCGATGGTTATTTTTCCTTCCGCCGCCATTTGCACAAGATTGATCCGTCCCCGAGGAGAGTGACTTTCTTTTCCCATGCTGCCGTATGTGGGGCATGCTGGAAGACAATAGCCGCATTGGACACAGTCAAACGTTTCTTTATAGGCGAGCTGGCTAGTCATGGACTAACACCAGCCTCTGTCCTTTGTTCTCGGGAAAAATTTTGCCCGGATTCATAATGTTGTTTGGATCCCAAGCTTTTTTCATTCGTTTCATCATGTCCAGTCCAGCTTCCCCAAGTTCCATTTCCATAAACGGCGCCTTCATGATTCCGATTCCATGCTCGCCTGAGAGAGTTCCTCCCAATTCAATCGCTGCGGTAAAAATCTCCTCCACCGCTTTTTCCACGCGCTTCATTTCTTCTTTGTCCTGTTTATCAGTTATGATATTCGGATGAAGATTTCCATCACCCGCATGGCCGAATACGACTAAGTCGATTTCATATTTTGCTTTAATTTCCTGAAGCCTTCTGAACATCTCAGGTATCTTGCTTCTAGGAATGGTGGCATCTTCGGAAATTTTCGTCGGCTTTTTCCTCACAATGGCCGGCGAAACTAGTTTTCTCGCTTTCCATAGGTTCCCGGCGGATTCCTCATCCCTGGCAATGATCGCTTCCCTCGCCCCAACTTCAAGGCACACCTGCTTCACCTGCTCGCTTTCATCCCTGATGGCGATTGGATGGCCATCAAGCTCAATCAGGATAATGGCATCCACATCTGTCGGGAGCCCGATCGGCTGAAATTCTTCCACAGCCTGGATCGAAGCCTGGTCCATAATTTCCATTTTGGAAGGCAGGATGCCGGAAGTGAGCACAGCCGATATCGCTTTTCCGGCATCAATAATGTCATCAAAAATGACCATCATCGTTTGAGTGGCCTGCGGTCTTGGAATCAGCTGAAGAGTGGCCTCTGTGATGATGCCGAGCGTCCCCTCGGATCCAACAATCAGCTTCGTCAGGTCATAGCCTGTAACGTTTTTGACCGTCCGTCCGCCTGTCCGAATGATGTCCCCTTCCGGCGTGACGATCTCCAGACCGAGCACATAATCCTTTGTTACCCCGTACTTTAAACCGCGCGGCCCGCCTGCATTTTCAGCGAGGTTCCCTCCAATTGTGGAAACATGGGAACTGCTTGGGTCTGGGGGATACATCAGCCCATAGCGCTGCGCTTCCCGGTCAATATCAGCTGTGATGACCCCCGGTGATACTGTTGCGACTGTATCCTCCGGGTCAATGATCAGCTTTTGGGTCCACCTGGAAAAATCAAGGACCATCCCGCCATGGACAGGGAGCGGACCTCCGCTCAGACTCGTACCCCTGCCTCTTGGATAGACGGGAATTTTCAGTTCATTGGCGAGTTTTACAATGCCAGCCGTTTCCTCTGTCGAAACTGGCTGCAGGATGATCTCTGGAATATAGGCTCCAAATGAGCCGTCGTATGAATAAGAAACCAGGTCCGCTTTTTCAAGCAGAATGCGTTTTTCTGATCCCATAATGCTTTTAAGCCGTTCAACAATCTGTTCGGTGATCACAACGGCACCTTCTTTCCTTCCCCTTCGTTCATCTTCAATTTCTTTGTTACATTCTCAAGATGGACTCTCATGGCCTGCGCTGCTTTTTCTTCATCCTGTTCTTTAATAGCCGTGAAAATGCTCATATGCTCCTGAAAAACCTGTTCACGTTTTGCCGGAAGTCCCACGTTTTTCTTAAGAGAAAACGCAATTGCTTTCCTATACAGATCATCGATGTTTTCCATTACCTGTATCATGAAGCGATTTTTCGTTGCTTTGATCAGGTGTTTATGAAAATTCACGTCTGCCAGATCGCCAACTGCTTCGGGGTTCGTCAGTGTGATTTCAAATTGATCGAGGGCTCCCTTCATTTTTTCCAGGTCGGCCTCATCACGACGCAAGGCAGCAATAGCTGCTGCCTGTGTCTCCATAACCATCCTCATTTCCAATAGCTCAAATACCTGTTCCACGGGAATGTATTCAATCGCTAACGAACCAAGCATGTCTGCCATATTAACCTCTTTAACGAAGCTTCTGCCGCCTTGCCTGGATTCAATGATCCCGCTGGCAGATAATACGCTCAATGCTTCCCGGACAGGCGCACGGCTGACGCCAAACCGTTTGGCCAGTTCATTCTCGGATGGCATCGGCTCATTTGGCGGGAACTTGCCTTCTTTTATCATTTCCTTCAGCTGATCCAGCACCTGGGCCGAGATTTTTTTTCGTTCGATTTTCATGGATGTTAGCTCCTTATATGGTGATTTCGACTGAACTGCTTTTCTTAACTCTTATGATATGGAAAAGAATCGCGAACACACAAAGCCCGAGTCCGGCAATATCCGTGATCATGCCTGGCTTAATCAGCATTAAAGCCCCTGCCAACATTAGGACTCTTTCAACAATCGTCAGCTTGGCATTCAGATAGTTTCCAAGCGAACTTGCCAGGGCGTAGATACCCAGTGTGCTTGTGATGACCACAAGTGCTACTGATAAAATGGATATCGTTTCTCCCTCTGCTGCCTGAAGCAGAATGATAGGATTATAGGCAATCATGAACGGGATGATAAAGCCTGGCAATGAGATTCTAAGCGCTTCCCATGATGTCTGCATCGCATTGGCGCCGGCCAATCCTGCTGCGGTATAAGATGCCAATGCCACAGGCGGTGTAATATTGGACAATGCACCAAACCAGAACACAAAGAAGTGTGCCGCAATCGGGTTAACGCCTGCTTCCACAAGGGCAGGAGCTGCCGTAACGGCAACGACGATGTAAAGTGCTGTGGATGGAAGCCCCATACTTAAAACGATGCAAGTGAGCATGACGACGATTAAAATCAGCCAAAGCTGACCGCCCGTTAATTCAACAATATTATAAGCTAATGTAGATCCAATTCCCGTCATGGTGACAACGCAGATGATGATTCCGATGGCGGCACAGGCAATCCCGACCTGAATCGTTCCTCTTCCGCCTTCAATGAAAGCTTCAATAGTTTTAGAGATTGTGATCCTGGAAGATTTATCTTTTGCCAGCCAGCTCGCAATGATGACTGCGCCGATCCCTGCAAATCCTGCAAACAGGGCTGTTTTTCCCATTAAGAGTGTAGTGATAACAACGATGATTGGGATAAGGAGAACCCCGCGCTCCTTCAGGATTTGGACGACATCCGGAATATTCTCTTTGCTGATGCCTTTTAGGCCCTGCTTTTTCGCTTCAATATCAATGGCAAAAATCAAAGCAATATAGTACAGAAAACTTGGAATGATCGCTGCCAGAATGACTGTCGTATAAGAGATTCCAAGGAAACCGGCCATGATAAAGGCCGCAGCGCCCATAATCGGCGGCATAATCATTCCGCCTGTTGAAGCAGCCGCCTCTACTGCACCGGCAAACTTTGGCTTAAGGCCAATGGATTTCATCAAAGGAATCGTAAAGGCGCCTGTTGTCGCAACATTGGCAACCGCACTTCCGCTCAAAGACCCTGTCAGCGCACTTGAGATGACCGCAACCTGAGCCGGGCCTCCTCGCTTTCGTCCTGCAATGGCAAGGGCGAGATCATTGAAAAGCTGGGTGGCACCGCTGACAGACAGGAAGGCACCAAAGAGGACGAACATGACGATGAATGTGGATGCCGTCGAAAGCGTTAACCCCAGCACGCCCTCAGTCGTCATATAAAGACGGTACAGCAGGCGTTCCAGTGAAAAGCCGGCATGCCCGAATATCCACGGGAAATATGTGCCAAACAGGGCATATACAATAGCGCCTCCGCACAGGATCGGGATAAAGATCCCAACTGCCCTTCTCGAAGCTTCTAGGAGGACAATGATCGTAATAGCACCAAAAATATAGTCGATCATAATAGGCTGGGAGCCCCGGTCCACATGAATGGTTGTGTAGTTCAGGAGCAGGTAGCCGAGACCTGCAATCGCAAGTGCCGCAAAAACATAATCAGGGGCTGTAAACCTTTTTTGATTGGAAGTCTTCCCGGCCGGATAATAGAAAAAAGTCATTACCAAAAGGATGCCCAGGAAAATCAGGTTTCTATAAATCTCTTGAATATTGGATAATCCATTGGAATAAATGGCAAAAGCAGAAAACAATACAGCAATGATGGCAGCCGCTTTTTTGTATGGACCCTCCAGCAGCCGCATGCCGCCGCCAGCTTCTTTATCCAGATCAGCTGGCTGTACAATGGGTTCGCTCGTTGATTTTGTCATTCTTTTCCCTCCTTTATTTCGCTTCCGGCGGAATTAGATTTTCAGGTATATCGAGGCCTGCTTCTTTAAAATATCTGTAGGCTCCGGCATGCAATGGCACAGATACGCCATCAAGGGCCGTTTCGAGAGTCATTTCCTTGGCAGAGCTGTGAACCTCATACATTTCATCAAGATTCTCATAAAGAGTTTTGGTTAAGATATAGATGGTTTCTTCATCCATTTCTTTTGTTGTGGATAAAAGGTTCGGCTGGGCAATGGTGTTGATATCTTCGTCAATTCGAGGATAAGTGCCTCCAGGAATCACATAACGATACCAGCTGTCGGATATTGCATTAATGGCATCCAGCTGCTCATCAGTTACTTCCAGGATCGATGCTTTGACATTACTTGCATACATATCCGTTACAGCGGAAATCGGGATACCTGCCGGAAGGGAGCCTCCATCCAATCTCCCGTCACGCATCGCGGAAACCGTGTCACTGTAGCCAAGATACTCAGGAGAAATATCCTTTTTCGTAAGACCGAGACCATCCATCATCACGACTGTGGATTGCTCCGTACCGCTGGCCTGCGGCCCAACAGAAAATTGCGTTCCTTTTATATCGTCGATAGTTCCGCTTTTGATCTTATTGTTCATCAGCACGAAATGTTCCACATTGGGCCAGAGCATGGAGATCGTGCGCAGATCCTCATAGCGCTTTCCTTCAAAAGAGTCGTGACCGGCATAAGCCTGAGAAGATATTAATCCCTGAAGAATAGCAAGCTGTGCTTCCCCTTCACGCAGAAGTTCGATATTTTCAATGGATCCGGCAGAGGACTGGCCGCTCGCCTGGATTTTTTCACCCTTTAAATGGCTGCTCCAAATATTAGCCATTCCAACTCCTATCGGGTAATATGTACCTCCGGTTGATGCGGTCGCAACGGATACGAATTTTTTATCCTTGTTCTCAGCCGCTGTCCGCACGCCAACAATGGCAATAAAGACAAGTGTCAGAACCGATATGATAATCTTCCACTTTTTTTGAATCATAAAATCCTCCCTTTCCAGGTAATTATGTAAGCGCTTCTTCAAACTTGTATTACAAGTATACAAGATTACATGTTTTGAATTCAATTAAAATTCTGATTTTTCTTTTTTATTTAGCTGGATTCCTTGAGGATTCAGGGGTTTCTGAATTGAAAATAGGAAAATTTACCTTGTGGGGGTTGGAGGTTCATTTTATTAAGAGGGGTGGCGGCGGGTTCGGACTCTGAGTGGCGGATTTCGCCTTTCTCTGTCTGAAGTTGGGGCTGGTTCGGACTCCGGGTGCCGAGTTTCGGCTTTCTCTGTCCGAAGTTGGATCGGGTTCGGACTCTGGGGGCTGGATTTCGGCTTTCTCTGTCGGAAGTTGAGCAGGGTTAGGACTCTGGATACCCGGTTTCGACTTTTTCTGTCCGAAGTGCCCTCAGGGTTAGACCTGAAGAAAAGACCATTCCCTTGTTTTAAAGGGAGTGGCCTTTCTGTTACAGCAGCTTACCCATATAATATTCATCCACAAATTCTCCGTTTATCATAAGCGAATGTTTTTTGGTGCCTTCGATCTGGAATCCCGCCTTTTTATAGAGGGCGACACCGGCCTGATTCTGGATAACTGTTGTAAGCTCAAGCCTGTGGATATGGTTTTCACGCGCCCATCGGTCCAGTTCTTCAAACAGTTGGGTGCCGATGCCCCGGCCTCTGTGTTCCCTGAGAATGCCTGCAACCAGATAGGCTGAGTGCCGGTTTCTCTTTGCTGCACCGCCGATGGCCATTACGAAGCCTATCAATCTATTATCTTGTTCCGCGATGATGATGGTCGAATGATCTGCTTTTTGGATGGCTTCAATTCTCTTAAGCTGCGCATCGGCTGATGTCTGCCTTTCACCTGGCTCGAAAAGCATGTAGTCTGATTCGTTTTCTACGTGGGTGATCAGATCGGCAAGGGCCTGTGCGTCTGCTGGTTTTATGTGGCGAATATTCATATTGGTTCTCCTTTTTATTTTTCTATTAAACTCCCGTCTCTCTCCACCGTCCGCGCCAATACCGCCCCCGCAACAAGTCCCCAAACAGGAGCGCTTATATGAAGAAAGCTCACGCCTGATAAGGTGACGATGAAGGCTGCCAAGGCACTTAGCCTGTACCGGTTTCCGGAAAAGCCCGCTTGCAGGCTGGAATGGAGGACGCCAATCAGGGCAAACCCGGCGAGCAGTGAGACAAAAGCCTGCGGAAGCGACTGGATGAAGGGCACGATTTTCCAGGCGAATATGCCAAACACAATCGTAATTACGCCTGACACCACTGCTCCCATATACCTTTTCTCACTCGGCCCTGAATCCAGTCCGGCACAGATGGCGCTCATCATCCCGGCGATATTGGCACACTGTCCGCCAAAGAAGCTTGTGATTACGGAGAAGACACCGCTTGATGAGACGATTTTCCGAATAGGGGGCTTGAAATCTTCGCTTTCCAATGCCCCGATTCCTGGTGCTGCATCATTGCTCAGAATCAGCATCGCAAGCGGGAGGGCAATGGTTACGATCCCCATCCAGCTGAATTCGGGCATCTGTAGGGACGGCAGAAAATACGCTATCTCTTTGGCCGGATGTACATCGGCTGTCAAAAACAATGCGGCAAAGGCAGCCGCAACAGCTGCGAGCACAGGCGGGAACTTTTTCACATATCTCGTAAAAAGCAGAAAACTGACTAAAGCAGCTCCTCCAACAACAGGCATTTCCTGTATGGCAGGCACGAGCTTGACGACATACCCGGCAACGAGCCCGCCAAGCATGGAGGCGATAACCTCTTTTGGCACCCAGCCAATGATTTTTGTAAACAGACCTGAAATGCCTACCAGAAAAATCAGCAGCCCGGACATTACATACCCGCCAATCAGCTCAGGATACGAGTATTGTGCAGTCACCGTCGCCAAAAAGGCTGCACCTGTAATCGAATGCCCTCCTGTAATGGGAATACGATATAAAATCGGCATGAGGATGCTGTAGACACCGCCGAAAAAATAAACCGCAAACATCCAGTTAATCGTCTGCTGATCCGTGAATCCACCTGCTGATGCTGCCTGCAGGATGATCAGGGCAGGCCCGGTCATGACCAGCGTGCTTGCAATGATCCCCGATGATATATTTTCAGCATTTAGATCCCTTATGAAGGAACCCTTTTGTTCCGCCTGACTGTATCCGTTATGCCTCTCCTTCGGCAAACCCATTTTTCCTGCCCCCGACTTCTGATTATTTTACTTACTATCATGATTTCAAACAGGGGAATTGTCAAACTATTTCGCCTATAAAAATATCTACTCAGCCGATGTATTCTCGCTTGGCAGCTGCAGTACTCTCTTGTCGTCTTCAGTTTTGGTTAATTGATAGAATAAAAGTATACTAACTATCCCCATAGATCCAATTAACGTTGTCATAATCATCGGAGACATCCAGTTGCTTACTATCATAAAAATCCCGGCTGCACTAACTCCGAGTATCATAGCAATGGTGTATAAAGCCATATAAGAGCTGCGTGCATGATCTGGCACACTGCCTGCCAGCATGGTCTGCTGAACAGGGATATACAGCATTTCACCAATGGATGCTATGAACATAGCCAAAATCAAGATAAGCGGTGATGTGCTGAAACTTACAACTGTGTATCCCGTGAAAAATAATAGCAGGCCAGCCAGGAATACATAGCGGTCATTATATTTTTTAACAGCTGCTGTAATCATCATGGTAAAGCAAACAATAAGTATAGTGTTTTCCGTTTTCAATATACCAAGCATATTGACACCGTCCACTTCCAAGGGAAGAAAAGATAGAAGCGGAACAGGTTCGCCGATTTTATTTGCGAGGTGAACACCTATGTAATTGGTTAATTGCTCCTCCACCGAAACAATAAGAAGACTTGCTATTGAAAAAACAGTAAAGAATCGGTGCGCCAATATGTTTCTGTATGCTTTTATTATGCTTGAAGTACTTCTGTTAGACTGGTTGGCTTTTGCGGGAATATATGTTTCTTGAATAAAGAAGGCAGTGATGAGGAATGAACATACTATCGACAGGGCGGCACCTAACAGCAGGTAAAAGAGATAATCAAAGAATAGGAAAGCGCCAGCCATGCTGCCCACGGCAATACCCGTATTGCGAACCCAATAAGAGTAGGAATAAATGGTCTTTCTTTCTTCCGGCAGGCTTACATCAATAATTAACGCCTGGTATACAGGATTGGCTGCACCGCTGCTGAATTGGATAAAAACAAAGGCGGCAAACATCAGATAAGGATGTGCGTGCACAAAGGCAGCACCAGTAAACCCTATAAACATAATAAATTCAGCTAAAAGGATAATTTTTTTTCGTCCTATCCGGTCTGATGCGAATCCTCCCAAGATAGAACCCCCGACATGGGCAATCATGACTCCCAGGAATAAAAATCCCGTGATTAAATTTCCCGTCTTGCCGGAGAGGTAAATAATCAAATACGGCAATACAGACATCGTTGAAACGGATGAAAGGAAAATCAAAAACAGCCGAATTCGAATGGTTGAGTTAAAAGTCTTAAACTTCATATTAAGATCGCCTCCACTAACGATTGATTAATCAATCATTATTGTGATAAAAAAGGAACCTACTTACTTATAGGCCCGAATAAATTTATGGCGGAAGATGCATAGCTCTCCGACACGTTACTATATCTTTCGTCTGTCGAGTTTAACCGGATTCCGATGAGAAGACTGGTATAAAGAGTTGCGGCAGTCAATGGATCCTGTTGAACTAATACCCCTTTTCGCTGGCCATTTTTTACTAGCTGGCTGACCTTCTCTCTAAATTCATCATGAAATGCATCCAGCTTTGCAAAAATGGCCGGATACCGCTGATGCTGTCCGACAACCTGAACAACTAAAGCCAGATAATTGTTAATTCCAGCGAAAAGTTTAATATGGCCACGAATCATCTTTTCCAGCTCCAGCATTGGATCTTCAGCATCGGTGTTAAAGTCGAAAATTTTAACAGACAATTCATGCAGCGGCTCCGCTACTGCAGTATAAAAGAGCTCCTCTTTATCTTTGAAATAAGTAAAAACACTTCCAAAGCTAATATTTGCTGCCTGAGCTATCTTTTTAATGGTTGTTCCTTCATACCCCTCTGCAGCAAACAGGTATGTCGCTGCTTCTAGAATGGTTTCTCTTCTTTTTTTCATATTTGTTATTTGCTGTTCTGAAAGCGGCATTTAAAAACTCCCATCTACGAGTGATTAATCAATCATTTGTAACTATTATACTGGAAAATATTGAAATTTCCAAGCTCAAAAAAAAAATACCCTCACAGGATATTTCTCTGTTTCGACAAATTTCGGGTGGTGCCTGTCACTTTATGAGATTGCGGCGGTTCCGAAAAAAAAGAGCCCCTAAGAGGCTCCCAGCTCGTTCCGATTAAAATAGATATTTAAAACCTGCTTCAGAGATTGATCGATCTGCACCCATTCATCAAGCTTGTAGTTATTCAGCACTTCAGCCAGGTTTGGCTTTATGCCAATCAATTTGATGATACTGCCTGTCATGAAGTTCAACGTTTTAATCAGCTGGGTGAATTTCTCGATGCCTTTTCCCTCAATTTCTCCTACTGCTGTCAGATCAAAAAGGATTTCGTCATATTCACCTGCAAAAACAGCCTTCAGACAGCTTTCTGAAATAATGTTAATTTTATCTGAAGTTATATCCCCAAATAAAGGGATAAGGCAAAGCGTTTCAGACAGCGGGATAAACGGTCCGGACAATTGATTCAGGCGGGTCAGCACCTGCTCCAGCTCTTCTTTTTTCTCCAAAAGTTCAAAGTCGGTGGAGGTGAGGCGCTGCTGCAGCTGCATCAGTTTATCCATCAGTCCTTCGTTTGAGCTGTCTTTGGGCAGAAATAGCATATTGGCATGATCCTCGCTGTCCCATTGGATATGAACCTCAAATAAACAGAGTGGCATTTCCTTGGTCTTCATATTCAGTTCCAGCTTTACAGGATCCACACCGGGCTCCCAGCTGTACTGAATAAGCTTTTCAATGCTTTCTTCATCGATGATTCCTTTTAGGTGCCCACCGCTCAGGTCAAAACATTCCCTTGCGATAGTGGAGTAGCTTACTATTTTTCCGTTTCTGTCAGCTTTTAAAAACGCAAGCGGAAGCGCATGATTAAAATATTGCATTTTGCCGTCCTCCCGCTTCATAATTTTGGAGCCATTTCTTTGTTTCCGGCAAATCTTTAAGGATAACTGTACGATCGGAACAATACGGAAGCAGGTCATACTTCCCTGCCAATCGCCCGCCAAGAATAACAGCCGGCTTATGCGGCAGCTTGGCAAATGCCTCGGCATATTCCCTCAGCTTCGGCAGGTGATAGACGATGCTGACCGACAGGCCGATGACGCTTGGCTTCCATTCTTTAGCCGATTTCAGCGCATATTCCAAAGGCAGGCTCGGGCCAAAATATTTCGTCTCCCAGCCGTGCTCTTCAAAAAGACTGTTGACCATTTTCAGTCCAATATAGTGCTGTTCACCATCCAGGCAAAGAAACATGGCTTTTTGGGGCGATGATCTTTTTTCACGCTGATAAGCGAGCTTTGATAGTACAAAATCACATGTAGCTGTTGCCAGATGCTCATCTGCCACTGTGATTTGATTCGTCTCCCACAGATGGCCGATGTGCTGCATCGCAGGTGTAATCAGATTTTGATAAACCTCGATACGCGATAGCTGCGGGTGCTTTTGAAGGTTGGCCCAAACTTTTGCAGAATTACCTTCCAGCAGTAGAGAAGCGAGTGTTTCAGCCTGGTTCACTTTACACTCCTCCCTTCAAAGGTTCACCTTTCAAAACAGCAATGGCTTCGCCCAGGTATAGTTGGAACTTCTCTGTCTTTTCAGCAGAATCCTTATCTTCAGCCAGCACAGCCTGAATGATTTCGAAGTTGTCGATCAGATGCTGGGTCTTCATCCCGTGCTTAGTTAAAATGCCCTCAAGCCAAACGGCATAATCAGTGAAAAAAGCAGATTTGTCCAGCTCATAGGCTGTCACCAGATGCTTCATATGATGATGATTGTCTTCCCGGCACTTCTCTTTTCCCTGTTCGCCGAACCGTTCCAGAAGGGAAGGCTCACGCTCATAAATTTTCTCGGTAACACTATTTACGATCTTATCATGATTCACTTAGCCACCACCTTGTATTGCGCTACTTTTGGAATCACAGCAGCCAGTTCCTGATCCGGATATTTCTTTTCCAAATCATGGATTCTTTTAAAGTCCTCGCTCCGGACCCAGTTTATATAGTTTTCCTTTGTATCAAAAATGAGCTGCACAGTCAGTTCACCGGCGCGTTTATCATTCTGCAGAAGCAGAAAATCGACAAACCCCTCTGCCTGGTCGACCGACCTCGAGCGATTTTTATATATGCGAATGACTTCTTCCGACTTTTCATCGGGAACGTCGAATGTTGAAAAAACAGTGTACATGAACTCTCCTCCAATTTTGGGAGTCTTATGGCTTCTTCAGTATAACACACTGTTTAAGATTGTCATTTTGGAAGGGTTACAGGTTGGAGCCGGGGGATTAACAGCAATCTCACCTCCGCTGCGTTCCACAAGTTCGTCTATATTCACCCATGGCCACCAATACTCAGCCTTAGGTCTGATAGCAAGATATGTCTCTGGCTCCTTATAGCTCTCCTTTATCCCGGTTAAGATAGTATTTGTAATAATTGTTATTTTTTACCTAAAAATAAGGTCAAACATCGGCGAAATAGGTCGGACGAATTATTGGGAAATTCAAGAAAAAGTAGTTATTAATACCTATTAACCTCTGTATAATTAGATCTTGGGTGCAATTTTTCACTATTAGGGAGTTAGGAGAATGTTTATGAAAGTATTAAAATTGGTTGTAGAGAGAAAGATTTTGGTTGCGCTTATGACAGTGCTGGTTTTGGCCATTGGCAGCTTTTCCATTATGGAATTGGATAAGGAGCTGATGCCACCTGTGACAATGGATGGCGCATATGTGGAAGTTAGCGCTGGTGAAATGGCTGCTATTGAAGTGGAGCGATCGATTACCAATCCCCTGGAGCAGCAAATCAGGGGAATTGAGGGAGTTGAATCAGTAGACTCCACATCGGCAATCGGACGGAGCTCATTTCAAATTACGTTCGATGAAGGCCTGGGCGATGAGCTGTTTAATGAAGTAGAGGCAGCTGCCAACGCAGCAAAGGGCGACAATGCCGCGATAACGGATGTCACGGCCGGGCAGTACGGTACCACTCAAAGCTTTGAATTTTATATGGATATATCCGGCGGCAGCATGGAAGAGATGACCGCTTTTGCTAATAAAGTTCTGGAGCCGCGCCTGGAAGCATTGCCGGAAGTCCGGGATGTATCGCTTGCAGGGGTTCAGGAGCACGAAGTACTCATTGAATTGGACCGCAGCAAATTGGCTGAAAAAGGACTGGATTCAGCAGCTGTGATCGGTGCTATTCAGCAGGTTAACAGCGAAGCCACTCTGGGAGAACTCAGCAGCGATGCCAGCTCTCCTTCCCTTCGCTGGAATATGAAGCTTGAAAATACCACAGATGTACAAAATATCACCATCCCCTCACAAAATGGATTTGTTGATTTGAAAGATGTGGCAGATGTTAAATTTCAGCCGGTTGAAAGCTCATCGTTCGTCTGGAAAAACGGCACTAAGGACTTCATTTTCGTTCAGGTTGGACGCTCAGCAAATGCCACACAAATTGAAATGGCAGCCGCGGTCCGTGATGAGGTGAAGAACATTCGCAAAGACGGTCTGGTAAAAGACTTTAAACTGAATGAAATGGTGGCACAGGCTGATTATGTGCAGGAGTCGATTGATGGCGTAACCGGCAACATTTTAATCGGCGGCGTCATTGCCATTGCCATTCTGCTGATCTTTTTAAGGAATGTAAAAGCCACCTTTATCATCGGTCTGTCGATTCCGACTTCCATCCTGCTGACATTTACAGCGATGTGGGTTTTTGATTACAGCTTTAATATTCTGACTCTGATTGGCCTCGGTTTGGGGATCGGAATGATGGTGGATTCCTCGATTGTCATTATAGAATCCATCTATCGAAAGAAGGAACAGGGCCTTGGCAAGCTTGAGTCCGTGCTGGAAGGAACCAAAGAAGTATCCTCAGCTGTCATTGCTTCGATGCTCACCACAATTGTGGTATTCCTGCCAATCGGCCTGATTGGCGGCGATGCGGGCACATTCATGATCATGCTGTCTGCTGTGGTAGCCATTACGCTCATCAGTTCGGTTATTGTCTCGTTTACATTAATTCCTTCACTTTCGGAAAAAATGCTGAAGCTCCGCAAGCCAAAGAAAGCACACAAAGAAGGACCGATTATGCGTATGTATAGCCGTCTTGTAGCCTGGGCCATCCGGAAAAAACGCTACAGCTTTGCGGTCATTGCGATTTTCTTCCTGATGTTTGCCGGTTCCTTAACACTTGTGACGAAAATTCCGATGACGATCATGCCCGATATGTTCAACCGCTACACAGAGCTGATAGTTAACCTGGAAACAGGGCTATCTCCTGATGAAAAAGAAGACATCGCTCAAGGAATCAACCAGAAACTGCAATCCATTGAAGATGTTGAGTCCAATTATGTCATGGACGAGGGCGGGATGTTCTACACGATCATCAATATGACAAAAGGCGATGACATTACAAGAGAACAGAAAGATGTCAATGAAGAGATTATGAAGGAACTTCGCAACCTGTCCGATACTCTTCCGGTGAAAAATGTCCAGAGTGCGATGTCAGCTGGCGGCGGCTCTCCAGTTCAGGTAAATATCAAGGGAAAAGATTTTGCAGATTTGCAGAACCTTGCCGGGGATTTTACAGAGGATCTGGAAAAGATTGATGGCATTGTCGGTGTGACCAACTCAATGGTGCGCACATCAAAGGAGCAGGTTGTTGTTTTAAAAGAAGAAGCAATTGAAAAAGCAGGCTTAACCCAGCTGCAAATCAGGCAGTTTATCGAGCAGGCGTTTATGGAAATGCCTGTCGGAGTACTGAGCATAAATGAAGAAAATGTGCCGCTTGCTTTAAAGTGGTCTGAGAAAACAGATTCCAAATCAGCTCTTCTGGACTTAAAAATTCCGACTGCTGAGGGAGAGAAAGCATTATCTTCCTTTATAGAATTAAAAAGTATCGATACACCGAATGAAATTTCCCATAATGACGGGGAGCGCTTCATCTCCATTTCGGCTGACATAGAAGGCAAAGATCTTGGGGCTGTGAATCGCGAAGTTCAAAAGCTGATTAATGATTTTGAAGCCCCTGCCGGCTATAGTGCTGCAGCTGCCGGGGATCTTGAGCAGCAGCAGGAATTAATTATGGATATGGTGTTTGTTTTAGCGATTGCCATTTTCCTTGTCTATCTGGTGATGGCTGTCCAGTTCAACCACCTTGGACATCCGCTGATCGTTATGTCTGTCATTCCGATGACCATTGTCGGCGTCATTCTTGGATTGTTCCTGACACAAATGGAGCTGAGCGTGATGTCTGGAATGGGTATTGTTATGCTGATTGGGATCGTGCTTAATAATGCCATACTGCTGATCGACCGTACGAATCAGCTCCGCAAGGAAGGATTCTCTGTTGAAGATGCACTTATTGAAGCAGGTAAAAACCGCATCCGTCCGATTTTCATGACTACTCTCACTACAGTTGGCGGAATGCTTCCCCTTGCTTTGGCTTCGGGAACTTCCGGCAACTACCAGGCACCGATGGCAACCGTCATTATTTCCGGTCTGCTGTTTGCTACCTTTATTACGCTTCTCCTGATTCCGGCGGTTTACCGCTTGTTCACCGCGTCCAGCCTCCGTTTTGGCTGGTTAAAGAAAAAGCAGAAAAAAGTGAAAGTGATTCCCGAAACCGTTAATTAACTGTGAACAGCTCCCTCAAAAAAATGAGGGGGCATTTGCGGATATTTCAAGCAATATGGACAAGGGCTCTTTCCTTCTGATTTTTCCTTCATATATTAGGAGGAGAAAGGAGTGAAACCCATGTGCCATTTTTGTGTTGAAGAATATTATTACAAGAAAAAGGTCTGCTGCAAAAAGAAAGAAGAGCCAAAACATCACGGCTGCAAGAAATGCACAAGCGATTTTAAACACCACTGTTCCTGCCCAAAATGTTCCTTTGAACATAAAAGCTGCTCCTGTAAAAAATGCTCACCTGAAATTCATCATTGCACCTGCAAAAAATGCTCATTTGAACGTCATCACAGCTGCTGTAAAAAGTGTTTCCACAGCTCTCACTATTAATCCAGTAAAAACAGCGGCCAGCATTGCTGACCGCTTGCTTTATTTTTTTGCTGCGCTCTTCAAACCCATCATCAAAAGGCGAATAACCAGAAAAAAGAGGATAAAGCCTATGAACGAATAAGTATGCTTCCAATGGATGAGCACAAACATATCCAGTAAGCTAAATAACGGTTCAATGATATAAGCAAACAGGATTCCGAGGCCCATTGATGCTGCCGCATAGCTTTTCCAGGTGCTGAAGTACTGGTAAATCAGCATCCCTGACACCGGAATGACCACAAAATCCGCCGGGACTAACGGAGGAATAAAGTGAAACAGCTTATCCGGATATCCCCACAAAAGAAAGCTCACTCCCACAACATCCAGGAAACAGGCGAAGATCGCACAAATTAAGCCGAATGTCATAATTTCAAATAACCTGCCCTTATCCACCAGCCTCCACCAAATAAAAAATGGCAAAATGCTCGCAGCCAGCAGCAGCCACCAATTAAAGCTGAACAAATCCTCATTCAGCCAATGTTCAAGAGAAACATCTCTTAATTTCTCCCTTAGGGTTTGCTCATCTTTATAGGAAGGAATGCGGCTCATCTCGTCACCTGCCATTTTGAGTTTGTATCTTGTTACTCATCTTCCCCTTTGGAAGGAGTTACATACAGTAAGCAGATGGTTTTAGTGAAATATTGGCGGATAACGAATTTATCCTCTTAGCGGCGTATTCGCCCAAAAAAAGCGGCCGAGCAGAGCCAGCCGCTTTCATACCTATTGCTGTCCAGTATAAATCTTGATTGCATCCCTTAAAAACTCAGCGGCACCCGGCTGAATTTTATCATAATAAGCTTTAAACCTTTCATCTGCCACATACATTTCCGCAAGACCGGCGTGCGCCTCTTTGCTGTATTCGCTCCAATAGAATGTAATCCACTGCTTATGCAGGTCGGCTGCTTTTTGAGCAAGCCCGCTTGCCGGATCACCTGTTTCCATGGCCTGGGTTAAGGTGCTGTTCACCTCTTCGGCCAGTTTGGTAACTGCCTCATGCTCCTCCTCGCTCATGTTCAGGAGTTTGGCATTTGACTTATCGACAGTCTCATCCCCGTATTTTTCGCGGACTTCTTTTCCGTATTGCTTCTCGTTATCTTCAATCATTTTCTTTTTGAATCCTTCAAACTTTTCTTTATCTGACATGGTTGTTCTCCCTTCCGCTGACGAGATCGTTTTTTCTACATTCGTAATAAGCAGGTCGAGCTGCTTTCTTTTCTCAAGGAGTTTCTCGCGGTGCTCCTTCAGTGCATCTGCAGCGTCGAAAGCAGGTGCTGTGATGATTTCCTTGATCTGATCGAGACTGACACCCAATTCTCTGTAGAACAGAATCTGCTGCAGTCTGTCAACTTCCTGCTGGCCATATATGCGATATCCCGACGAATTGGTTCTTGCCGGCTTAAGAATCCCAATTTCATCATAATACCTGAGGGTCCTTGAGCTGACCCCAGCCAGCTGCGCGAGCTTCTGCACTGTGTATTCCATGCTATGGTCCTCCTTTCAAGAAAAGCGGAAGCGCCTCCAGATGAACTTCAACTAAAAACCGCCACGTCCTGTGGCGAACGTTGAAGTCAGCACATCCTGGTGCAAGCCTGAGGGCTAGGCGCTGCAGCTAGACAATGAAGTTAAAGAAAGTACTTTCTGTTACTAACGATACACCTTTACGCAGCGTGAAGGTCAAACACTTTTTATAAAAAAAATTAATCCACCTTTTTAATCAGGAGAGCCGCGGTGGTTCTGGAGACTCTGCATCCTTCCAGGTCCGCTTCCTTGATCAATCCAACGTCTATGGCGGATTTTATTTTTCCATCATCCGGACGCTTTTGAATCAGATCGATAAGATTCAGCTCCTCCAGTTTGCTGACAGTTGGAAGTGGATCAAATTTTTCTGTTCTTCTAATCTGCCTCTGCAATTTGTAGCTATCAATCTTGACTTCTCCTTTTTCATTCTGTCCCACTGCTGTATCGAAATACTGGTGAAAAAGATCCTTCAATTTTTCCAATTCTGCTTCCAGGTCTTTTTTCCTGCGGTTCAGCTCATCAAAACGGACCAGCATCTCTTTTGTAATCATGGTTGGATCGCCTCTTTTCTGTGATGATACTTCATCTTATTTTGGAAGCGGCGGAATTATGCCTAAAAACAGGAACACACGTTCTAGTTTAGTCCTTGAATGCGAGTAGTCACTATTTGGTGTAAAATGGAATTAATCAAGCTGGGAGGGGATAAGATGCTTTTAACCATTCTTGGGGTAGTTCTCGGGCTATATGTTTTGCTTTCTCTCCTCATCCTGCCCATGCAATACCGTTTTTTGGTTAACCTAAAAGAGATGGAGGCCAAAAATAGAGCTAAGGGGAAAACACAGGGAGAAATGTATGCAGCTTGAGGGTGGATGAACTGGTTCTGCATGAGAACATGCAGGGGAATCCGATCTACTTTCTAGCCAACTTGCTGGCATCCGTTATCTATCGAATAAAGCATTAAATAGCCTGGCGGGCTTCCGCCAGGCATCTATTTATTTTAATTCCTCCAGTGCAATTGTCTGGTATGCTTTAAAAAAAGAATCACAGAACATATCCCACTCTTCAGCCGCTTCCATGGAAGCCTCGCTCACTTTCCCGCACACCGGACGCTGCAGGAGATCCGTCAGCTGCTCCGCAAATAGATCAATCGTTTCCTTAGAAGCACCTTCCAGCACATTTGATACGAATTCAGCCGGCGGATACCAGTCTGCCACTCTCTGAATATCCCGGTAAATTTGCGTCAGCAGCAGATTGCGCGGGCCTTCCCACTGCTCGTTGACGACGACATCCCGAAAGATGCGCGGCAATGACGAAAATTCCTCCATGACGCCGTGGCCGGCAAAAACGGAGATGGCATCGCGCAGCACTTCTGCTCCTTCGTTCGTTGCACAGATTTTCTGCAGCAGCACAAGCTCCCTCAGGTTAAAAAGCTGTTTTCTCAGTTCGACCGGCTGATCAGCTGGAATACCGGCATTCAGAGGCTGGTCGAGACGCAGGAATAGATCATAGATTTTAAAAGCGCCAGCAGCTGTGCGGTGGGCGGCGTTTTCAATATTTTTCAGCGTTCTTGCTGATAACGGGTAATCTTTTACCTTTTTTCCAAAAACAGTCCGGAAATCACCATAAAGGCTGGCTTCACGGGATGCACGTAGCATGAAGCCTGCACAGGCAATGCCGATTTCAAGGCGGGATAGTGTCAGAACGATGCCCGCTGCAACGGCCACCCCTTTGCCTGCCGGGCCAACCGGGTAAGCAAGAGCCCCATTATACTGAAATTCCCCTGTAGGCAGCTCGGCTGTGCCCATTTTCCACTTGATTCGGTTAATTTCATAGCCATTGCGCTTTTCCTTCTCCTTATCTCCAGGCAGCCAGGACGGCACAATGAACGTGGATACTTTATCAGTGCCGGATATTTTCGCAGTCACCACGGAATAATCGGCATGTGAAACCGAGCAGAAAAATTTATTGCCATAAAGTCGATAGTTTTTACCATCTGGAACCGCCTCAAGCACATTGGCAGGCAAATCGGATCCTCCCTGTATCTCCGTCATGAATTGGGCACCGATGGCAAAATCCCCGTCCAGTCCCTCTTTCGTATGCTGTAAAATTTGCTTGAGCTCAGGAAGATCTTCATTCGGATATTGTTCAAGGAGTGCAATTAATCCAATCGTGCATGTCAGAGGACAGGCGACACCCGCCTCCCCCAGCTGATGAATCAGCATCCGCTTCGCGAAACTTTCCCAGGACGGCATGAGGCTTGAAAACAGGCCTTCCCCGAACACTTCTTTTTCCAGCTGATGCGTTTCCAATGGACGGACGACACGGTCAATGCGGTGATTGAAGGCATCAAAATGAAGCATATACGGACGGGATTCAGGCCTTGCTGCACTTTCTGCAAGCGTGTTCCATTTGGACGAAACAGCCGGCGAAAAATCCTGCAGTTTATTATGCAGCTGTTCATATTGCGAGCCGGCATATTTTTTTAACGCCTTTTGCAAAAAGAAATCATCCTTATACCAATCCTGGTTGGCACGCCGATCTAAAAACTCATCAAATGTGTATGAATTCTTTCCTTTTATCTGCTGGTCCTGGGAAGTTATCGCCATGAAAAATCACTCCTTTTTTGGTTGACAAATACTAATTTTCAGAATTATTATAAAACTAAGCTAACGTTAACGTCAACTAGGAGGATGCATAATGGCAGAAGAAAAGGTTTTTACCATCAGCGAGCTTGCAGCAATGTTTGATATCAGCTCCAGAACGATCCGCTATTACGAGGAAATTGGCATGCTGACATCTGAAAACAGGGACAGCCTGACTAAGCAGCGAAGCTATACGAATCGGGAGCGGCGGCGCCTGAAGATGATTCTGCGCGGGAAAAAGCTCGGCTTCAGCCTTCAGGAAATCAAGGAGATGATTGATCTCTACGAATCGAATCCGGAAGGTGAAGCGGAGAAAAGCAGGATTATTTCATTTGCTGACAGCAAACTGAGGGAAATCGAAGAACAGATCATGCAGCTGCAAATGCTCCGGGAAGACATTTTGACGTACAAAGAAAAGTATGAAAACAGCCGGGTGAAGACATAAATTCATTTTAAAAAAGGGGCTGAATATAGTGGGAGCAACCATTCATGGAGTATTGGAAAGAAACGCGAGGAAGTTTCCTGAAAAAGATGCTTTTATAACGGCATCGAACCGCCTTACATATGGAGACATGAACAGAACTAGCAACAGGCTGGCACGATACCTTCAGGGTGAAGGAGTCCGGCGGGACGACCGTGTTGCGGTAATGTCCCGCAATTCGGAGCACTTCTTTTATGCCTTTTTTGCCTGCATGAAGATCGGCGCGATTCCAATGCCGATGAATATTCGACTGACACAGAAAGAATTGTCGGCTATTTTTCAAAGTGCGAATGCAGCCGGGGTTCTGTATGAGGTTGAGCTTGCTGAATCAGTTTCGGCGTTAAAGGAGAATTTGCATTTTCATTTTCCGATTCAGGATTCGCTTGAGGCTTCTGCTCATTTTTCTGACAGCAATCTTGATGTGCCGATTGATTCGCGGGATGTCTGTGAGATTCTTTTTACATCCGGAACAACCGGGACTCCAAAAGGGGTTGTGTTTAACCATGAACGCATTCTGGCGATCGCTTCGGCGGTTTCGGTTAATTTCAGCTTGTCGCATAGTGATTCCATGCTCACCCTGATGCCGCTCTCCCACTCTGCTCCTTTGAATACCTTTTTCATGAGCGGGCTTTATTGCGGAGCATCCCATGTGATCGGCGACTTTACTCCAAAGGCATTCCTGAACTGGATTCAGCAGGAAAAGACGACCTTCTCATTTGCGGCACCTGTCGCCTATTTGCTTGCGGCCAAGGATCCCGATTTGGCTTCTTATGATTTATCCAGCATGCGTGTCTTTGCGTATGGCGGCGGCCCGCTGGCACTGGCCTCCTACCATCATGTAAAAAAAGCATTTCAGAACGAAAACTTCTATCAGGTTTACGGGCTGACGGAAGCAGGACCAAATGGAATTTTATTATATCCGGAAGAGCATCTGGAGAAGGCGGGAAGCATCGGCAAAAACCCGACGGTTAATATGGAAATCCGGGTCGTCCGGCCGGATGGCACTGATACGGCTCCAAATGAATATGGCGAGATTCTTCTGACAGGCGACAGCCTCATGCTTAGTTATGACAATAATCCGGATGAAACGAACGCTGTACTGAAAGACGGCTGGCTCTATACCGGCGACATTGCCTATCGGGATGAGGAGGGCTACTTTTACATCGTGGACCGTAAAAAGGATGTCATCATTACGGGCGGCGTCAACATTTATCCCCGTGAAATCGAAGAAGTACTCGCGAAGCATGATGCGATTTTGGAATCCTGTGTCGTCGGTGTGCCTCATGAAGAATGGGGTGAGACCGTCAAAGCAGTCGTTGTGCTGAAGGGCCAGGTGTCTGAGGAAGAATTGCGGGCGTTTATAGCCGAACATCTCGCAGAATTTAAGTGTCCGCGGATTTATTCCTTTGTGGATGCACTGCCGCGGAACGCGAGCGGAAAGATTTTGAAGCAGCAGGTGAAAATGGTGCATGCTTAAAAGTGGCGGGATCAGGTGCTTGGGATGTCGCCTGATTCTTTAGAGCCGCCAGCAGGAATTCGCCCCTAAAAAAAGTAACTTAATAGTATAACCAAACAACCAGGAGGCCACATGAAGTCAAGAACCGAAACCGAGATGATGAATTTGATTTTAACAGCTGCCAAGGATGATGAGCGCGTCCGTGCGGTTATTTTGAATGGATCTCGCGCGAATCCTAATGTAAAGAAAGATATCTTTCAGGATTATGACATTGTGTATATCGTGAGGGAAATGGATTCCTTCACCTGTGATCATAGCTGGGTGGATGTGTTTGGCGAGCGGGTGATGATGCAGATGCCGGAGGAGAAGGTGCTGCCGCCTGCCGATGGAAACGGCCGATTTCCCTACCTGATGCAGTTTATGGACGGGAACCGGATCGATTTGACGCTGATTCTGGCTGAAAGGATGGATGCGCTGCTGGAGCCTGACAGCCTGAGTGTGCTGCTTCTTGATAAGGATGGGCTGATTGTGTCCCTGCCGCCAGCCAGTGACCGGGATTACCACATCAAGAAACCTGATGCCAGAGAGTTTGCAGATCTGTGCAATGAGTTTTGGTGGATTACGATGAATATCAGTAAAGGACTCTGGCGCAGGGAGCTGACTTACGCGATGTTTATGCATGAGCAGATCAACCGCAATGTGCTGATAACCATGCTGGAATGGAAGGCCGGCATCACAGCCGATTTTACAAAGAGCGCAGGTAAAGCAGGCAAGTATCTTCCCGATTTTCTTCCTGCCGGGGAATGGGAACAGTTTCAGGCTACTTACTCAGACGCCGAATTTGAACACATCTGGGATGCCCTTTTTATCATGTGCTCCCTTTTCAGAAAAACAGCAGTCGAGGTCGCGGAGAAACTCGGCTTTGAGTACCCATTTGAAGATGATAAGCGTGTGACCGGATTCTTAAAGCATGTCCGCAGCCTGCCTGCAGACGCAAAATCCATCTATTAAAAAAATCCCCTTTGCTCAGGGGATTTTTCTAGTTGTTCTTTAATTCCAGCTGTTCAAACGCAGACCAGTTCACCATTTTTTCCAACAGAATGGAGATCAGGACGCCCATCAGCAGCCCGTTTGAGATGAATGGCTGAATCAGTACAGGGAATTCCGCGAACACGGCAGACGGTGTATTCATCAGACTGATGCCGATCAGGACGGGTGCCGCTAAACGGAAGATGGTGTCTGAGTTAAACACTTTTCCGCTTAAGCTGTTGAATGCAGTCCCGAACAGCTGCAGATACGCGACAAACAGCACGGCGTTCCCGACTGTTACCGGCATGCCGGCGAGCCATGAGCCCAAGTGCGGGACCAGGCCAATTACAGTTAAGAGCGCTCCCCCAATAAAGAAGGGTGTTCTCATCAAAACGCGCGTACTCTGCAGGAAACCGATCGATGAGGTGAATGGCGTATACGGCACAAGGCCAAATCCGCTTCCAATCACGGTGAAGATCGAGGTGATAAAAATCGAGCCGCGGTACTCGCGTTTCCCGGATTCCTTTTTAAACAGGCGGTCACCAGAACTGATCGAAGCGACTGTGTTGCTCAGGTTCATCAGACACGCAAAAAAGGCTACTGCCACAATTCCGATTTCCAGGTTAGGCTGTCCCAGCGGAAAGAGTGTAAAGCTCACACCTCCGGATGCCGTCCCCTCTACCGCTTCACCAGCAAACAGGAGATCATAGCCGATCCAGCCGGCCAGCAATCCTATTAGAATAGAAAAATTACTGATGAGGGCGTTCCCTTTTAATTTTAATAAACTCACAAAAATGACGAGGGCGAAGGAATAAAGCGTAATCGGCACATCAATGGTGCCCTGCTCGCCGACCTTCATCATGCCTTTAAAAAAAATGAAAATCAGCTGGAAGGTTAATAGAAACAAATAAACGGACATCACCATCGGACTGAAGATTGACTTCAGCAGTGAAATGCCGTTAAATGCTGCGAGAATCAGCGTAACACCCGAAGCGAGCATCACCCCTGTCGCAATTCCGCCACCGATTTCTGTAAAACTCATGCCAAGGGAAGATGCCGACAGGCCAAGGTTCAGGATGACTCCCCACAGCAAGCCGGAATGACCTTCCATAAGCGGATAGCGATGCCCCTTCCAGCCTTGAAAAATGGTCGCCAGCCCCGTAAAAATAAGCGAGGCTCTCAGCATCATCGCAATCGTTTCACCCGGAAGCCCGAAGACGGTTCCTACTGAAATCGGGACCATCACGGTATTTGCAAAAATGAAAAATAGCCATTGAACAGAAGAAAATATCGTCACGGTACCAAACCGCTTATCCAAGTTGCCAACACTTCTTTCTATTATTTCGTTACTCTAAAAATAAACTAGCTATTATTATAGTACAAATCCCGATAAATTTCTTTGAGTTTATCTTGAGAAAAAGTGGAAATTGGGAGAAAGCGGAGGCGAATAGGAAAAGCCCGCAAATCCATTGCGGGCTTTCTTTCCGGACTTACCCATTTAAAAACAAGGTAGCCGATACATATTTCTTTGTCAGTGACTTGTAGTAGGCCGATAAAACAGTGAGTGAGGCCGTTACAAGAATATTCGAGACGATGTCTTTCTGCTGATCCGTAAAATCCTGAAAGTTCTCCAATGTCTGCAAGGCTTCCTGCTTGATGCATCTCTCAATGCCATCATGCATGTTTTCGCCTAATATATTATGATGATGAGCTTTCTCAAAAATAGCCGCGTAAGCAGAATAAAATGGGATCGGCTCAATCAAATCGTCTGACCGGTCATCGAGATCATTAAAAAGGAGAGCCAGAATTTTTCGGATAGAATCGAAATCGAGCGTCGCTTTCAAATCCTCCACGATAAAAAGCATGACTGCCTGGTCGACTGAATATTTCTTGCCGAGCTGCGGACTGCCAATCAGGTGCTTCACATCCCGCTTCACCCAATTCTGCACGGCCGTAGAAGATAAATGGGTGAATTCAATCTGGTTCCCCAGTGCGACAATTTCATTGATGGAAAAGCCGACTTTCTGCAAATCTGCCCGCAGCAATTTTTCAAATATGGCCGGCATTTTCGTATCGAGAAAAGCTTCCGTTGAAACTCCTCTTTTTTTATGAGCGGCTGCCCATGCCTGCTGAAGGATTTGTTTGGGTGAAAGCTCCCCTTCCCCCTTCAGCGACAGCAGGAAATCAGCCATGCTTTTCCTTGATAGCTGGAATAATTCCAAGGTAATCAGCCCCTGCGTTCTCTTTTGAATGCTTTCATCCTAATCGTTTCCATGGTGACAGTCAATGTCTACTTCCATTCCGCCTAGTTATGACTTGCCATTTTTATAGAAAAATTATATTATATAGTCAGATGACAAGTTCATATGAACTCAAAATAGATAAAAAGGGTGAGGAAATGGGTAAACGTATTTTTTACTTTTTATTGACGAACGTGCTTGTTCTTTTGACAATCAGCATTATTTTCTCGCTGATTGGCGGAGGTAATTACATTAATGCCCAGGGCGGCATTGATTTCGGCGCATTACTGGTATTCAGTGCAGTCATTGGCTTCTCCGGCTCCTTCATTTCTCTGTGGATGTCCCGCTGGATGGCCAAGAAAATGATGAATGTCCAGGTGCTGGATCCGAACGGTGCTCTTTCAGGAGCTGAGCGGGACATCGTGCAGAAAGTTCACCGCCTTTCAAGAGCGGCAGGCTTAACACATATGCCGGAAGTCGGAATCTATCACTCTCCTGAAGTGAACGCTTTTGCGACAGGTCCTTCGAAAAAACGCTCGCTTGTGGCAGTTTCAACTGGATTGCTGCAGGAAATGGACGACGATGCCATTGAAGGGGTCATCGCCCATGAGGTGGCACATATTGCGAACGGAGATATGGTCACCATGACCCTTCTCCAGGGGGTTGTCAACACATTCGTTGTCTTCCTTGCCAGAATCGCGGCGTGGGTGGCATCCCGTTTTGTCAGAGAAGAAATGGCGCCGATTGTGCATTTCATCGCGGTAATCGTATTCCAGATCGCCTTCTCAATCCTTGGAAGTCTAGTCGTCTTCGCCTACTCCCGCCACCGTGAGTTCCATGCGGACCGCGAAGGTGCTGACCTGGCCGGCAAAGACAAAATGACACATGCCCTGCAGATGCTGAAAGCCTACTCCAGCCGCATCAAGGGTGAAGAGCAGACAGCGATTTCCACATTGAAAATTAATAATAGAAGCAAAGCTTCCCTGTTCTCAACCCATCCGGATTTGGATGAGCGCATTAGACGGTTGAGTGCGAAGTAATGGAAAGGGTGCCCTGTGAGGGGCACCCTTTTGTTATTCCGACAGTTGGCCGGCTAGAATGTCCTCAATCACTAACGTTAATATCCCTTCTTGATACCCCGTTTCTTATTTTTCCTGATGATTTCAGCGAGGTTTTCTAGAATGGTTCCATGCAAAGCAGATAGTTTCCCTTCCCTGTCCCCTAAAACAGCAGATGGGGCTTAGTTAAAGATACTAGAAGGAAAACATGGAACTTATTTAAGGGTTTTTATTAACAGTTCCAATTGCTTCCGGAGTTCCGGGATTTTATTCTGGACAACATCCCAGACAATCCGATAATTAATAGAAAAATAACCATGAATCAGCATATCTCTCATTCCGGCCATTTTTCTCCATTCAATGTGAGGGTGCGCTTCCCTGGTTTCTTCAGGAATTTTTTTCACCGCTTCTCTAATTACCAACACATTTTTTATTACAGCGTCAGACACTAAATCATTATCTATAAACTCATCATATTTTAAACCGTTTGTATATTTTTCGATTTTTTCTGCAGCACTCAGGATATCCTCCAAAAAAACTTTAGGCTCCCTCTGCATACTTGACACTCCTTAAAATGCTTGATTTTAAAGATGGCTTGATATTATCTGAAATAACTAAATCCACCGGCTTATGAAGGGTATCTTCCAGATGAAATTTAAGGTCCATATAGTTATCAAAGGATATTTGCTCATCAAAAAACTCGACTATTACATCAATATCGCTGGAGTCTTTTTGTTCATCCCTTCCATACGATCCAAATAAGCCAATCCTCTTCACACCATATTTTCCGCTCCAGGCATTAAGATTTTTTGAAAAAAAGTCAAGGATATCTTGTTGTGATAACATGGTCATCACCGCCAATTTTTGTAATTAATTATTTTCTATTATAGCATTGTTCATTTAAAATATTCTCTAACTATCCTCCAACTCTCTAGAAATTGTTTGCCCCTCCAGTAAAAGGGTAACTTCCTAATATATAGCAGGAAACATCGGAGTAAGGCTGTGACGGTTTGTACCGATGCGGGCACGCTGTATGATGATTCACTTTGAGGAGGACAAGAACATGAACGGTTTCCAGCGTATTGCACTTGTACTAACGATTATAGGAGCCATTAATTGGGGCTTGATTGGATTTTTCCAATTTGATTTAGTTGCCAGCTTATTCGGAGGACAGGATGCAGTGTTATCAAGAATAGTCTATGGATTAGTGGGAATTGCCGGTTTGGTCAATCTCGGTCTCCTCTTTAAACCAAGCCGCGAATATGACAGAGAACCTGAATCCAGGCCAGTAAGATAAAATGATAATCCCCCAGCCTTTTGGCAAGGGGGAATTTTCAATCAAACGTTTGATTGAAACGATAGACCAGGAAACGTTCCTTTTCATCGCCCTTAAGTCCCACGTCTTTAATCAGCTCAAATGGGGTGCTGTTTTCCAGATAAAATAAATAATCCTCTGAAGGGTAGTAGAGAATAATATCCATGTTGCGCGGGCTGCCTTCAGCTGAGCGGAGTATATTGTTGACGACTTTCATAAAAATTTGCACCGAAAACGGGTTGAAAAAGTAAAAGTGAGTGTCCTGCGGAGTGATTTCATACTCCTGAGCCAGGATGTTATAAAAGCTGATTCCTGCTTTTTCCCCTTTGTACGTCCGGAGATTTTTCATTGCCTCACGGTAAAAATCATCACTCATTTCCACACCTGCAGCGGAAACCCGAAAGGTATGGTGTATATAAAACGGAAGCCGCCCCTTGCCGCAGCCGAAGTCCACGAGGCGATCACTGCTTTTCAGCGTGTATTCACTGAACAGTTTTTCCAGGCCTTCATAAGGAGTAGGTTCGTAGCGGTGATAGTGAAAGGATTTATGGAAACCTTTTTGGTCGCCATGTGTATGGATATTCAGCCAGTCATCGAAATCTTTCATCTTGGGCTCCTTTAAAAAAGCCCGCCGCGTTCCAATGAGGACAGCGGCAGGCAGATGTATATGTACTATTTTTTAGGTTCAATCACTAAATATTCCCGTAAGGTCTGCTGCAAAGTTCCCTTTGTTTCCGCCTGGCTCTGGAATGTTACTCCGGCTTGAATCATTTTTCGGACAAGTTCAGCCCGCAGGCCGGTGATGACTGCATCACAGCCCATCATTCTGATGCCGCTCAAAATCTTTTTGAAATGGACGATGACATCAACTTCCATATCGGCAATTCCGGAAAGGTCCATAATCAAGGTCTGGATTTTAATGGATGAGATATCCATCAGAACCTTCTCTTCAATCGTCTGAATCCGGTACGAATCAATCATGCCAATCAGCGGCAGTACAGCGACAGAAGTGCTGACCGGAATAATCGGCACGGACAAATGTTCCACCAGTTTGCGCTGTGATTTAAGCATTTCATCTTTATAATCAGAATAGCTGATAAAGAAGTTATTTAAAAATTGGTCCACATGATCATTGACGTCTTTTTCCATATTATAAAAATCTTCAGCTATTTTGTCCTGCCCCTTAATTCGGTCATACTGGAACAGGAAGTGCCACAAAGTCCGCCGAATCGCCTGCACCCATTCCAGTTTAAAAGATAGCGTCAGGGAATGCTCAGCCCAGGCCGCGCCTTCCTGCCTAGCAAAAGCAATCAGTTCTTCTTCTCTATTTTCAGCAACATATAAAGCCAATCTTTCGGCATTTTTTAAAAGATCAATATTCCCTCTTTGCAGAATTTCACTGATCTTAGAGGCTACATTCACAGCCTCTGACAATAATTTTTGCTGAAAGTTCTCACGATTCGCAACAATAAATCCCGCAATATCGCTTGTTTCTTTGTAGGTTGCTTCCATATTACACATACGCCCCCTTGTTATATATATTATACAATTCGTTTAAATCGAATAAAATCCTTCTCTAGAATTGATATTGAAGTTCATTACGTTTTATGGCAGAGTCCTAAATTTATATACCCTTTTTAATTTACCCATAAACCATAAATTTTACTTTTTCATGAAAAAGTAAAAAAAGCGCCGGATAGGCGCTTCTTTAAATAACTCCTAATGTGCTCATAAACACAACCAAAATCGTAACCGGAACAACTACTTTCATCAGGATGCTCCACGCTGTGTACATGGCTTGCGAAATGTCGCTGCCAACCAGAAATTCTTCTTTGACAAGCCCTTTGTCCATTTTAAAAGAAATAAACAGGGCAATCAGCAGGCAGCCCAGCGGAAGCAGGATGTTGCTGACGAGGTAGTCGGTTGCATCAAAAATATTTTTCCCGAAAATCGTGAAGTCTCCAAGCAGGCTGAATGACAGCGCAGCAGGGATCCCGGCGGCAAACATGACTATGCCGGAGATCCAGGAGATTTTTTTCCGTGAATGCTTTCCGTTCTCAATGAAGGCTGAGACGATAATTTCCAGCATGCTGAATGATGATGTCAAGGTTGCAAATAAGAAAAGCAGCAGGAAGATCGCCAGGAACACTTCTCCTAATGGGATCTGTGAAAAGACAGCAGGCAGGACCATGAACAGGAGCCCCGGGCCTTCCGCCGGTTCAAATCCGAATGCAAAGACAACCGGAAAAATCGCCAATCCTGCCAGGACCGAGATGATGATGTTCATAATTACAACAGATCCGGCTGATGACGGAATGCTGACTTTCTTATCCAGGTATGAGCTATATGTGACCATACAGGAAAAGCCGACTGCTAATGCAAAGAATGATTGTCCCAATGCATATAGTGCCGATTCGCCTGTGATTTCACTGAAGTCCGGGTTCAGGAAGAACTTGACCCCTTCCATTGCTCCATCCAGCGTCAAAGCGCGTATAACAAGCACGATAAAAAAGATGAATAATAGCGGCATCATGTATTTGCTTGCAGCTTCAATCCCGTTTTGGATTCCGAATGTAATGACGACTATATTAATAAGAAGAAACACAGCCAGTCCCATTAGTGTCCAGCTTGGCGTCGAAGTGATCATACCAAATAGTTCCGGATAGGCTGCACCCGGCTTGATGATTTGGCCGCCGATTGACAGGACTGTGTAAATCAGCACCCAGCCTCCAACAACCGAGTAAAAGCTCAGCAGCAGGAAGCAGCCGATCACCCCAAGCTTCCCGGTAATCGTCCACAGGCTGTTTGGCGCCAGTTTGTAATAGGCAGACACCGCCTCCTTCTGTGCGCCCCGCCCGATAATAAATTCTGAAATGAGCATTGGCAGCCCCACCAGAATCGTAAATGCGATAAACATCAGCAAAAAGGCGCCCCCGCCGCTTGTACCGGCTACATACGGGAACTTCCAGATGGCCCCCAGGCCAATCGCCGCCCCGGCCGAGGACATAATAAAACCGAATTTAGATGACCATTGCTCTCGATTTGTACTCATAGTTTCCCCCCTGTTGTGCTGTTCTCTATTTTTAATGGTGGTTCGGACTCTGGCTGCTGGTTTCTCTGATTGCGTTTTCCGTTGATTTGTGTCAGAAATTGAACCAAGTTCTGACTCTATCAACGGTTTTCTCGCTGGTTGTGTCCGGAGTTAAACCAGGTTCTGACTCAACCAACGGTTTTTCCGCTGGCTGTGTCAGAAGTTGTACCATGTTCTGACTCAACCAACGGTTTTCTCGCTGGCTGTGTCCGAAGTTGTACCATGTTCTGACTCAATCAACGGTTTTCTCGCTGGTTGTGTCCGAAGTTGAACCCGGTTCTGACTCTATCAACGGTTTTTTCACCGATTCTGTCCAAAGTTCCCCCCGAAAGATTACAGCTCTGTACGGATATCCCAAAGTTCTGGGAAGAATCGCTGATCCAACACTTTTTTCAGATAGCCGACACCGGATGAACCGCCTGTGCCCATTTTGAAGCCGATGATTCTTTCGACCGTTTTCATATGGCGGAAGCGCCACTGCTGAAGCCAGTCTTCGATATCCACAAGTTTTTCCGCAAGCTCGTATAACTCCCAGTACTTTTCAGGATTTTTATACACAGTCATCCAGGCGTCGCGGACAGACTCATTTTCTTTATAGGTTCTGGTTACATCTCTGTTTAGAATGTCTTCATCAATTGGCAATCCGGCTTTGTGAAGCGCGCGGATGGCTACATCGTAAAGCCCCGGTCTTTCGAATGCTTCTGTTAATCTCGCATGCAGCTCCGGATCCTTTTGATAGATTTTCAGGACATGCTCGGTTTTGTAGCCTAACGCAAATTCTACCATACGATACTGGTAAGATTGGAAGCCGGATGCCTGGCCGAGTGAATCGCGGAACTCCATATATTCGGATGGCGTCATGGTAGACAGCACATCCCACGCCTGAATAATCTGCGATTGTGTCTTTGAAACGCGCGACAATCTTTTCTGTGCTGTGGATAAATTATTGTTTTCAATTGATTCGATGGCTGCGCCCATTTCGTGAAGAATCAGCTTCATCCACAGCTCGCTCACCTGGTGGATGACGATGAACAGCATCTCATCATGATGGCCGGAAAGCCTGTTTTGCGCGGATAGGATTTTATCAAGCTGAAGGTATTCTCCGTAAGTCATGTTATTGGTAAAATCTGTATGGATACTCTTTTCAGCGGTTGTTGCGTTTACGTCCTGGTGTTTTTCGTTGATCATGTTGGTTCCTCCTTGAATTTAGTTATTTGATTAGACAGTTCTGGGGCCGGTTGAAACCGCGGTATGCTGCCGGCTAAATCGGGCGAATAACCGCCCTCACCGGGCTCCCGTCTCCGTCTTTAATCGGGAGCGGCAAAGCAATTAGTTCATAATTTCCTTCTTCTACCTCATCCAGCATAATGTTTTCCAGAATATGAATGCCATTCCGATATAAGGCATGATGCGTTTCCATTTCTTTGCTGTCGGGCTGATCGACTGATGGCACATCCACTCCGAGCAGTCGCACCCCTTTGCTGCCAAGGTAGTCTGCCATATCCTCAGTCAATTCAGGAATCCGATTCGGAAACACTTCCGGATCATTCGGAACCGAGGTCCTAAGCAGCACACGTTCTGCGCCTTCGATATCAAACTTTTTCAGAACCTCCGAATCCACCTTTTCATACCCAGATACATCGATCACCCTCGCTGGTCCGATATACAGCTCAATGTCCAGATCCAGGATCTTTTCGCCTTCATCATTAAAATGGAACGGCGCATCAACATGGGTGCCCGTGTGCAGGCTGGTCGTAATCCGGCCGATATTGACAGAGCCGGTTTGTTCTTTCGTAAAAGCTGTTTCATAGCTGAAAGGGGTATCACCCGGCCAGTGGGCAATGCCGTTTGTGAGCGGCTGAGATATATCGATCCACCCTTTTTTCGTCATGCTACGACTCCCCGCTTATTTTCAAATTGCTTATATTTTTCCTCTTCCATGATGCCTTTTAAGATTTGCACGGTTTTCCACACATCTTCAAACGTGTTGTATAGCGCAACCGGTGCCAGACGGATTCCATTTGGCGCGCGGAAATCAGGGATGACTCCTTCTGCCTTCAGGGCCTTGCAGATTCGCGCTGCTTCCGGGTGTTCCAGATAAATATGCCCGCCCCGCTTTTTTTCATCAAGCGGATTGCGCAGGACCAGGCCATGTCCGTCAAGCTCATGCTCAATCAGTTCAATCATATAGCCTGTCAGCTGAAGAGATTTTTCACGGATTCTCTCCATGCCGACTTCATTAAACATGCTGAGTGAGCCGATAATCGGTGCCATGCTGAAAATATTCGGCGTGCCGATCTGGTAGGCGCCCGCATCTTCAGCCGCTGTCAGCACATGGTCCATATCAAACTGCTTATCCTTGCGGGAGCTAAACCAGCCAGCAAGCCCCGGAACCTGTCCAAAGTGGCGCTTGTTCACAAAAAGCCCGCCCGTTGATCCAGGACCGCCATTGAGATGCTTATAGTTGCACCAGAACGCAAAATCGACATCCCAATCACTCAGGGAATGAGGGACAGATCCAACCGAATGGCATAGATCAAAGCCAATCTCAATCCCGCGCTTATGCGCCTCAGCAGTCAAATATTCCATATCCAGCACCTGGCCGCTTCGGTATAAAACACCCGGCAGGACAATCAGCGCGATTTCATCCGTCATGGCCGCAACAATGTCTTCTTCTCTCAATGTATGGCCATCCGCGCTTTTCACCCGGACAAGATGCTCATCAGGATCATAGCCCTTCAGCTTCACCTGGCTTTGCAGCGCATAAATATCACTTGGAAAATTAAGCTCGTCTGCCAGTATCTTTGTTCTTTTTCCTTCCGGATTATAAAAGGTGGAGACAAGCTGGTGAAGGTTAATAGTTGTGGAACCGCTTACAACCACTTCCTCCGGATTTGCCCCTACGATTGGCGCCAGCTCCTTACCCAGTTTTTCAGATAGATAGAACCAGGGATTGTCCCCTTCTGTCCAGCCGTCAATGGCATGGTGCTTCCAGGAGTCAAGCAGGTCTAGCAGTGACTTCTCCGCCCGTTTGGAAAGCAGGCCAAGTGAATTGCCATCCAGATAAATTCCATCTTCTTTTATATAAAACTCTTCCCGGTAGGACAGGTCATTTTGTTCATCCAGTTTTACAGCATACTCCTTTGTTATATCCATAAACTACCAACCTTTCAGAATATTTATTATTTATGAAAATTATATTGTTTGATTGACACTATGTCAATGATATAATGTCAATAAAATCAGATAGCAAATAAAGGATGAAAGTGATGAAAAAAACCGCAGGCCAATTGCCGGCAAGGCAGCAGCAGGCCATGAAAACACGTCAAAAGCTTCTCCAGGCCGGTAAAGAAGTTTTTCTCGAAAATGGCTTTCAAAAAGCGACCATCTCCCAAGTGATCAAAAAAGCAAAAACAGGCTATGGAACGGCATACGTCTATTTTAAAAATAAAGACGAGCTTTTCATTACTTTGATGGAAGATCTCATGAAGCAGTTTTACGAAGTGGCAGAGATGCCCTTTAAACCGCAGGTCAAAGAAGAGGCCTATGAAAATATTAAAAAGCAGGTAAGGCTGTTCCTGCAGCTGGCTCTGGATGAGCGGGACATGATGAAGGTCGTAAAAGAGGCCATCGGCGTCTCACCTGAGATAGAGGAAAAGTGGTACGGAATCCGCGAACGCTTCATCGAACGGATTTCAGTCGATATCCGCTACGCCCAGTCACAAAAGCTTGCCAAAGAGAACCTTGATCCGGTCCTCACCGCAAGAGGCTGGTTTTATTCAAATGAGATGTTCATGTGGGAGCTGGTGATGAACGAGGAGAAGTATCAGATAGATGATGTGATTGTGAACCTGACGAGGATGTATACGGGCGGATTGTACGAATAAAGCGAGCATTAACGGTCCTAAAAAAAGGTGCCTCTCCCATAGGAAAGACACCTTTTTTTTCACTTTCAAAACTACTTCCGAACGTTTCGGAAGGGACAGGCCCCGTGTCCCGCCTCTTAGATCCACTCTTTCCCATGCTGACGAATGAATTCAATATCTTCTTGATAGTGTTCATAGTGGCCTTCATCCAGCATTTTTTGAAAGGCAGCGTCACCTTCACCGGCTTTTCTTTTCATGTACTGACATAATCCTTCTAACCGCAGCAATACCATCTTCACATAGTCTTCTTCCATTTCCGCCATACCATAGGATTCAAAAAACAGCTTAACTCTTTGTCTTATACGGCTGGCATCAAGAGATGGATTATAATGAACGGCTTCGCCTGCTTCGGTATGATAATGCCTGCTTAATGGAACGCAGGTGTAAAGAGCATACGCTATGTCCCACAGTCTTGGTCCGGGAGCCGCAAGGTCAAAGTCGATAATGCCTGTCGGCTTTTCGTGATTAAAAATAATATTGTAAATGGCAAAATCATTGTGACAGACAACCTCCTGGTTATCTGGAGTATTGTCTAATGGCTTCCATTCATCCGATATAGGAAAATCACTTACCGCATCATGATAATGCCGGAGCATCTTCGCTATTTCTTTTAAAACATCATTGGACCACATGTATTCTTTTAAAGGGTAATTGCCCGCTTCGCCTTCAATATAGGATAAGATTTCTCTGCTTTTGTCATCCATTCCCAGAAACTTTGGTGCATAGCTGAAACCTTTGCTCTCCAAATGCTTTAATAAACGGTGAATTCTGGGACTGTCCGGCTTCAGTTCACGCAGGACAGTATCTCTCGAACGATAGACACGAGAGACATTCCCCCCTGTCAGCAGCTCTTCGTTTTCATTATGATTCTTCATTAAAATTCCCCCAATATAGGGACCCAATATCTGTGTCAATAGAGATGTATTTTAACCCAAAAATAAAAGCAGATCTGCGAAAGGCATCTGCTTGGCAATGGGAATTTAATTGTCCACACCATGTATCCCTTGAATGATTTTCAGATAGACAAATAAACGCATCCTTACAAATCAAGGACCGCTGCCTGTCTCTATCCAATTAATGCATCATTTCAAGTTATTCCACATGTGTAAAATCGATTCCCCTTTCTTTACATCTCTTAAAATAGATTTTACCATAGTATGGGAACTAATAATAGGAAACTTATCTATTTTTATGATTATTCAATTATTTTGGGGCAATTCTGATTTTCAAAATCAATATATTCCTCAATAAAACCCCTGTATTCATCTGTTAATCCATCCGGCAAGTTAGTCAGGGCAAAATACTCCAATTCTACTGATTCGTTATAATCTGCCTTCAGCTCTCCACTTACCTTTTTCGTAAAATAAAGGGCTGTTGCAGAATAAAGTTCATCACCATTTTGAACTTTCAAGTAGTACTCGGAGCCGGAAAAAACATTCAGCAGCTTCAGGTTTTCCACTGCCAATCCTGTCTCTTCAAAGACTTCTCTTTTGGCTGTTTCTTCAAAGCTTTCTCCCAAATCCATCAGCCCGCCCGGCAGCCCCCAGCCGCCATCATGCCTTTTTTGCAATAACACCTCATTTCGCTCGTTTAAAATAATTACCACTGAACCTGGCAGAATAATGGGGCTATGCCCTACATACTGTCTGAGATATTTATAGTATTCCACTTTTCTTAGCCCCCTCTGTTCCACTGATAGGCCAATAAATCTGTAGCCTTGTCCCATTTTACATATTCTTGAAATCTGGGCTGGATACCTTTTTTCATCTGCAAAATCCCGGCGGTCCGCAGCATTCTTCCATTTTCCTGTATCGCAAAAAGGACTGCCCTATGCAAATGGCAGTCCCCCTTTTTGTTTTTGTCGCGAAATGCGAATTACTTAGTCCACAACCGGAAACCACCCCGGAGTGTTCACAATTGCCTGCCAGAGCGGATCCGGGATAACCAGTTTTTCCTGATCCTTTTTAGATAATGTGACGGCAATTTCAGATTCTTTTCCTTCCTGTACCTTCTGCACCCAATCCGGCTCCATAATCAGCTCGCGGCCAAGGGCAACCATGGCCACTCCTGTTTCCAGTGCTTTCACAGCTTCATCAGGAGTATGGATCGACCCTACCCCGATAAGCGGAAGGCGATTATTGATTTTTTCTAACAGATGCTGAATTCTTGGCTTAGCTTCATCAGCCCCGCGTCTCGGTTTGGACCAGAATTCCATCAGGGAGACATGAAGGTAGTCCAATCCTTTATCTGACAGGACATCAACCAGTTGAAGAGTATCGTCCATGGTGATTCCTGGCTCAGTCGGCTCTTCCGGAGAAAAACGGTATCCGATAATGAACGGCTCATTAGCATGCTCTTGCACCGCTTTTTGGACTGCATCTACCACAGCAAGAGGGAACGTCATACGCTTCTCAAGGCTGCCTCCGAATCGGTCCTCACGGCGATTTGAATGCGGAGAAAAGAACTGCTGTATTAAGTAGCCATTGGCGCCATGAATTTCAACGCCATCATAGCCTGCCTGAATGGCCCTGCGGGTAGTCTCACCGAAAGCGGAAATGATATCTTCCACCTCTTTTTCCGTCAGTGCTCTTGGCGTATTGCTGCTTCCTTCAGATGCAACCGCACTGGCACTGACTGTATCCCCATTTGGCACTAGCTCTGGCGGACACTCCCTGCCTCCATGAAAGATCTGGAGAACGGCTTTGGCACCCTGCTCTTTAATGCTTGATGCCAGCCTTGAAAGACTTGGAAGCATCCCGTCATGATCGCCGCCGAATTCACCATTGAATCCCTTTCCGTTGGCTGTCACATTTGTACAGGCCGTAATCACCATTCCGGCCCCTTTGGAGCGGCGTATGTAATAATCGATCTCGGCATCTGACACGGTTCCATCCGGATGGGAAGCGAAATTTGTCATCGGCGCCAGGACCACCCTGTTTTTGACTTCCACCTTATTTTTTAACTGCAATGGTTCTACTAGTGGTTTATAGTTTTGATTCATATAAGTCACTCCTTCTTTTCGTTCACACCTAGTTTGTTTAATGTTTACACAAAATAAACTGGCATCAAACTTACTGTAATACTATAAGTTACAGTTTTGGCAGTCAATTATTTGAATCGCAGCGTTCCCAAAGGAACAGAGGGACAGGTCCCATGTCCCTCTGCTAAAGACTTATTCCTGGTCCCAGGATATATTTCCGATGACCACATCCAACTGGCCGCTTGGGATCATGAGTGACGTTTTCTCTCCCAAATTTTTCAACAGAAGCTGCCTGCCAACCGGAGACAGGAACGAGATACAGCCATTATCAGGGTCCGACTCTTCCGGGAGACAAATATGATAAACTTCCCGGTCATCCTCCCCGTCAAATAATACGGTTACCTTCGTTCCAATCAATACTTTCCGCAAAGGCTGTTCTGCCGGCGCCTGATTACAAAGAGCAAGGTATTGCTCCACTTCCCTTACATAAATACTGAGAAAATCCCTTCTACGCTCCTTCAGCGGAGTCGAAGAAAGGTAAAGTCCATTCAAGTCCTGATAATTTTCATCAATATACGTCAGCTGTTTGATAAAGAATTCTTTTTCAGTGAGAGCCTCAAGACTATGGTTCATAATAGATAACCCCCCTGCTCGGATCAAACACCCTGCAAAACATCAATTTTACTGTCATTTTCCATGCACCATCCTTTTTGAATATATAAAAAGCAGACCTTTCCCAATTACAAAAGAAAGGTCTACTATATATTTACAACATAGCATATAGATACCTGAAAATCCAGCCAACTTATGCGATCATTGGCAAACCCCGAGCGGATTCCCGTCAGGATCAAAGAATGTAAAAAATTTCGTGGTCCCTTCCCCGCCAATTGGATTCACGTTTACACCCTTCTCAAGTAAAAGCTTATGAGTTTCTTCAATATCTTCCGGAATGAAGTTATAATATTTCCCCACGCCAAACTGATTTTCCGGAAACTCCATCGGCTGATGAGGGCTGGTTCTGACAAGGCAGACGACAGTTTGCGCCTGTTCCCCAATCCGCATGACAGCTGCCTCTTTTTCCATGTAAATCCGCTGAAATCCCAGTATTTCTTCATACCAGCTTGCTGATAGCTCCGGGTTTTTGACCGGTATAAAGATTCCTTCCACGCCTTTCAGCAGCGGCTCGCTCATTAGAATCTCTCCTTTTAAATTTGAATGATATTTACCTATTTCCTTAGCCATCCTATTACTTCTCCCTTTTGTATTATTTTTCCTTTTTAAATTCAGGCTATCTGCTCATTTCTGCAAGAAAAAACGCTCCTGTTTTTGCAGGAGCGTTAAATTTGGACTGGTTCTCTTGTATTCGCGCTTCTTGTGTCCGAAATTGATCCAGGTTCAGACTCTCCCCTCGGCTTTACCTTTTTTCATGTACAAAGTTAGCTCGTCTTCCGACTCACCCGTACCGATATCCCTTTGTACTGTCCGAACAGGGAGAGCGGGCCCGCTCTGAATACTTTTCCAAATTTTAAGCACTCTAATTGTGTATGGGAGGTGAAGGATTTGACGCGTCAGAACAATAAATCAGAGAAACAGAAAACAAATTCCGCAGCAGTCAGCCGTCAGGGTTCAGGATCAGAATATGAAAAAGAGCGTGCCGGGAATGTGGAAGGGTACGGACAGCCCTACCCGGAAAATGGAGCTAAACAATAATGATGGGCAAGAGTGAATTAGACGGTTAATTCACTCTTTTTATATTGCCTCCACCACTTTGGATGCCTTCTTTGCAGGCTTTTTCCACACAAGGGTTAAACCGATCCCCAAGGCAGTGACGATAGCTGCGAAATAGTAAGGGTAGTTAATATCGATATCAAACAGCATTCCCCCAATAATAGGTCCGCTGATATTCGCGAGGCTTGTAAACATCGAATTCATTCCGCCCACAAATCCCTGTTCATTGCCGGCGATATTGGAAAGATAGGAAGTGATAGCCGGACGGAATAAATCGAATCCCACAAAGACAATGAAGGTTACAAGCAGGATCGCAAAATAGGAATGAACAACGGTCATTAAAAACACAAGCAGACCGGATAATAGTAAGCTGTAACGGATCAGTTTGATTTCTCCCCAGATGCGGGTCAGGCGGTCAAATAGCAGGATTTGCGACACTGCGCCAAAAACCGCCCCGCCCGTTATGACGATTGCAATATCCGCTGGTTTAAAGGCAAACTTGTGATCCACAAATAAACTAAAGAAGGATTCAAAAGCGGCAAGCCCAAATGAGGCGATAAAAATCAAAATAAAGGCCAAGAGATACTTTGGCTCCAACACACGACTGAAGCCGCTCTTTCCTGGTTCAGCTCCTTCAATACTTTCCTCATCACGCTCAGGCTCCGTTAATAAAATCATCGAAAGCACCGCTGCAAGTGCACCAAGTCCCCCCGCAAAGAAAAATGGCATCCGCGTTCCAAACTCTGCTAAAAATCCGCCTATGCCAGGGCCGATGATAAATCCGGTGCTGATGGCAGCTGACATATACCCGAGTGCCTTCGGGCGGGTTTCAGTCGTGGTAATATCCGCGATAAAGGCTGTAACGGCCGGCATAATAAAGGCTGCGCTAATTCCCCCTAAAATTCGTGAAAAGAACAGAACCTCAATTTCTTTTCCCATCCCGAATAAGAATTCGGATAGGCCAAAAATAAACAGGCCGATAACAATCATGATTTTTCTGCCGAATCGATCGGCAGCTCTCCCTGCAAACGGGGAAACAATCAGCTGGGCCAATGCAAATGCGGCTGTTAAATAGCCGATCGTTGTGCCCGTTATTCTCAATTCATTCATCAGTGTTGGCAGGACAGGAATGACCAGGCCGATTCCCAAAAAGGCAATGAATAAATTCGTCAATAATAATCCTAATGTGATTTTTTGTGTTTTCATCTATATCAGGCTCCTTACAAAACTGTCAAACTTGATTTTTATATACGATCTATCCTAGTGTATATAGTAACTATATAGTCAAGGGCAGTGATGTAAAAAATGAGTAAAAAAGACGGAAAATATTTAACGACAGGTGAGTTCGCAAAGCTTTGCAAGGTTAACAAGCAGACCATTTTTTATTACGACCAGATTGGGATTCTGTCACCGGTCATGAAAAATGAAAAAGGATACCGCTATTATTCCATTCATCAATTAGAGCTGTTTTTTGTGATTGATTTATTGAAGGATCTAGGCATGTCGCTTAACGATATACATCAGTACATGCAAAATAAATCGCCCGAAAGCTTTTTATCCATCATGTACCGGAAAAAAGAAGAGATTGTAAAGAAGCGTCAGGAAATCGAAATGAAGGAGAAAATGATTGAAGCCAAAATAGCCATAATGGAAGAGGCCTCCCACCTTAATTTTAACCGGATTACGCTTCAGCGTTTGCCGGAAGCAACCCTTTATTTAAGCAGAAACATTCAAAATATATCGGACGAAGAATTTTTAGAGGTCATCTCGGATTTTATTAATGAATTGCAGATCTCGCAGCTTGATTCAGGCTATCCGATCGGGTCCATAACGAAGCGTGAGCAGGTGCTGAAGAGGGAATACGCCAATTACAGCTATTTGTATATCGAGCAGCCCAATCCAAAGGAAGGCCATCCCTATTTTCGGGCCGTTAAAGGGGACTTCCTCATCGGCTATCATGTCGGGAGCGAAAAAACGATCGGCGATACGTATAAGCGGTTTTTTTCTGAGATGGAACGGCTGGATTTAACCTTGGGAGAGCATGTATTTGAAGAGTACATTTATGATACTGTTGTACGGAATGATAAGGAGCATTATGTTACGAAAATTATGATGGAGGTGGACCGGGGGTAGGATACGACAATCTTTAATTTGCCCTGCTCATTAGAAGGTGGGGTTCTTCATGTCCAAACAAAAAAACAGGCCCATAAAGAGCCTGTTTTGAGTTTGGTTTAAAATTAAGCTTTGCGAACGTTAGCTGCTTGAGCTCCACGCTGGCCTTGCTCAACGTCGAAAGTCACTTCTTGACCTTCTTCTAGAGATTTGTAGCCTTCGCCTTGGATAGCTGAGAAATGAACGAATACGTCTTCTCCACCTTCACGCTCGATGAATCCGAAGCCTTTTTCACTGTTAAACCATTTTACTTTACCGTTTTCCATTTTTGTTGCCTCCTTGTGTGTAAACCACACATTGTGTTACTATCCTTGCTCTCAGTGATCATCAAGACGTAAAGTTATTACTCAAACTATCCTTTACACCGAACAAAAATAATTCTTAATAAGCATAACACTTTTCAGAATTATATGCAAGGAACACAATAATTTATTTAATTTAGAACACTCGAATCCAGCATTCTCCCTTGGTGTGACGCAGGTTTGGGTTCGGAAATAAAATTCTTGTTTCCTGCTTTCTCTGTCTGAAGTTGCTCCGGGTTCGTACTCTAAACCCAGGTTTTCCGCTTTCTGTGTCCGAAGTTGCTCCAAGTTCGACTCTAAACCTAGGTTTCCCGCTTTCTGTGTCCAAGTTCGGACTCTAACTGACGCTCTCCCGTTTCTGTCGAATCAGCTCAGACTCCAGCAAAATTCTCCAAAAACAAAGGGCCAGATTCAATCCGACCCTTGGTCCTTTTATTAAATCACCGCCTGTATCTGCTTCGTATAGAAAAAGCGGACAATGAAGAAGTAAACAACCTGGATGGCCAGGAAAACACTCAGAACAGCGACTGATTCTTTAAACAGGTTAAAGTAGAACAGGTTCGATAACGCAGTCAGGGCTACAGCTCCATGGATTAGAGCAACGAGGATCGGCGCGAAAAACAGAATCATCGTCTGTCTGTTTAAGACCTTTTTCAGCTCTCTACCGGTCAGACCCATTTTGGAAATCGACCTGAACTTTTGTTTGTCTTCATCCAGATCCATGTAAAGCCGGAAGTACAGGAAGCTGCCGGCAGAGACGAAAAAGACAATTCCGATAAACAGGCCGACAAATAAAATGGGACCGTACCCCTTCATAATCTCATATATTTCATACTCCACAGATGTGATCTCATATCTTGGCAGTTCTTTATACAGCTTTTCAGAGGCAGCCATTACCCTTTCTTCCCCATCTGTAGCCTGCCAGGCATAATAGCTTTCTTCCCAGGCTGGTTCCGGCAGCTTTTTAAAATCTTCATCTGACACAATAAAATAGGAATCTATTGCGGGCAGGGCTTTCGAATGAATAGCTTCTTTCGGCTTCAAAACTGTGCCGGTCGTCAGTTTAATGGTTTCATTCATGAGGTCCTTCGATTGCCCGAGGTTGGTGCCTTGATACTCCACCACCAGCACTTGTCCTTCTTTTAAAGTAACGGGATCTTCGCCTATAAGGGAGGCAAAACGGTTAAAATCGGATTGGCTGGCAATCTGAGTGGAACTTCCGCCCACTTCAAAGCTCTGCAATACAGTATGTGCCGATTCGGTTTCAATGTTTTCTTCCTTTAATATTCGGTTGATAGACGCAACATTTTTTTCTTCTTGATCTTCACTCGTTTTATAGGAAAACGTTGTGGCATTTTGATTTTTTATGCTCGAAGTCAAAACGGTCTGAAATCCGAACAGCGTGCCGATTGCACTAAAGGCAACCGTTGAAACCATGGCCACCATGAAAAAAGTTCGCGCATTATCCTTCATGCGGAAAGCCAAATCCGAAAACAGCAGCATATTCGTCTTAAACCAGAAAACCCGCTCATTCTTCTTTAATCGTCTAATGATAAACACGCTTAATTGCGTAAATAACAGGTAGGTCCCAATGCAGACAACGATGATTACCGGCACCATGACCGCTACTACCATCACACCTTTTGAGAGTAAGGCAGCTGCATAACCCGCTCCTATTAAAAGGACAGCCAGCATCGTTAAGAAAAGATTCGCTTTCGGCTCACCCTTTGACATCTTATTTCCTTTAATTAATTCAATTAGCTTTTTGCTGCGCAGAACATACGTGACAAACAAGGAGATAAAGAAAAATAAAATAATGAAAGAAAAGAAGGTGATCAGGATGGCCTTCACTGGAAAATAAAAAGACAGAGTCTGCTCAATTATCAGCACATTTTCCGCAAGCAGCAAAATCGCCTTTGCAAATACAACGCCGAGGAGAATTCCGCTTAGGGTTGCCAGAAAGCCAATCAGCATATTTTCCAAAAAAACCATAAGACGGATCTGTTTCATGCTCATGCCCTGGATCATTAATAACCCAAATTCTTTTTTCCGGGACTGCAGAAAAGAACTCATTGAATATAAAACAAAAAAGAACGAAAACACATAGATAATTCCGGCAGCTGCATTCATTCCCTTTGTGACGGTTGAGTTCATCGCATCCCCGCTTAATGCCGGATGGTTCGCAAAAATCGAGAAGGTAAAGAAGACCATGACCGTAAATAAACTGCTGAGGAAGTAGGCAGCATATAAGCGTTTGTTCCGTATTACGTTATTAAACGCGAACTGACGAAAGGTCATGTGCATCCCCTCCCAGCAGCGAAAGTGTATCGATGATCTTTTGGAAAAAGGCCTGGCGGTTATCGCCGCGGTGTATCTCCGAATAGAATTTTCCGTCCCGGATGAAAATGACCCGGTTGCAATAGCTCGCTGCCTGCGCATCGTGTGTGACAAGCATCATGGTGGTCTTCTCCGTTTGATTAATCGATTCAAGCATCTCCATAACATCCTTGGAAGACTTGGAATCCAGATTTCCTGTCGGTTCATCTGCCAAAAGCAGCTTAGGCGTGTGGATCATCGCTCTAGCCACAGCCACTCTTTGCGCCTGTCCCCCGGATATTTCATACGTCCGTTTATTCATAATGCCGGTAATTCCCAGCTTTTCGGCAATTTGATACGCTTTTTCCTTCATCTCCTTCACTTTTTTCCCATCTAATGTCAGCGGGAGGACCATATTTTCTTCAACCGTCAAGGTATGAAGCAGGTTGAAGTCCTGGAAGACAAATCCCAGTTCACGGCGCCGGAATTGAGCCAGCTCTTCTTTTTTTAAGACATGGGGATTTCTTTCATTAATCAGGATTTCTCCTGTTGTCGGTTCATCAATGGTGGCAATCATGTTCAGCAGCGTCGTTTTCCCGCTTCCCGAAGGACCCATGATTCCGACAAACTCACCTTCTTCAATCGTTAAGTTAATATCCGTTAGCGCACGATAGGCGATCTTTCCTTCATAAATCTTGCTTACCTGTTTCACTTTTAGCATCACAAGTTCTCCTTTCACAGTCAGTTGACTTGTGATCAGTATATCTTCTATACCCTTTTCCAAAAATCGATTTTTCTTTCACTTACCTTACAAGATTGTAAGGTTCTGTGTTTTTCCGAAAATCAGCCGGAAAAGAGACCCTTCCCCAAGCGCAGACTCCAGTTCAATCCGATGGCCAAGGTAATCGGCCGCCTCCTTTGTCAAGTACAGCCCCATACCTGTAGATTCTCTGAACTTCCGCCCATTTTCACCGGTATAAAAAGGTTCAAACACACGGCGCTTGTCCGCCTCTGGAATCCCGGCTCCAAAATCCTTCACTTCTAAGACAGCTTCCCCGTCTTTTTCATAAACGGAAATATCAACCCTGCTGCTCTTTCCCCTGGAATACTTGACCGCATTATGGATCAGCTGGGAAAGCATAAAGAACAGCCATTTCTCATCTGTCTCCACAATTATGTTTTCTTTTTCCTGCAGAAGATTCGGATACACCCCGTTCCGGATATAAAACCGTTTGTTTTCGCCATTTACTTCATGAATGATTTTCGACAAGTGTACAGGTTTGATATGAAAATCCTGTTCGATTGTCCGGAGTCTCGCCATATAAAGGATCGTGTTCAAGCCCGTTTTCATCCGGTCTGTTTCTTCCCGGATGCTGGATGAATCCGGTTCATCCAGGTTTTGCGCAATCAGTTCAATGACAGAAAGCGGTGTTTTCATCTGATGGACCCATTGATCCATGAACTTCAGGTGCTCATCCTGCCTGGATTCCAGCGCCTTTATTCTCGTTTGATAATGTTTATACTGGTTCTTCAGCAGTTCATCAAGCGCCCTTGAAATGGGGGAGTTTTCTGTTGTTTGAAAGGAATCGTCAAGAGAAGAAAGCTCATTTGTCAGCCTTTTATAAAACTTGCGGCGGCTAAAATAGTGGTAGGACAGGTAGGACGTGAGAAAGAATAGGCCGAGAAACATGCCATAGAGAGCCGGCAATAGACGCTGATAGCCATCAAGCCAATAAATAGCCAGAACCACAAAAAATTGAACAATCTGTACAGCAATTAATAGCGCATGCTCTTTAAAAAATAATTTCATGTCTCTCCAGCCTTTCACCAGGTAACAATCAAACGATAACCTGACCCTCTCACGGTTTCGACCGCTCCTGAAAGCCCAATTGCCTCAAATTTTTTTCTTACCCTCGCCATATTTACATTCAATGTATTTTCATCCACATAAACCTGCTCATCCCACAGCTTTTCAAGAAGATCCTCACGCCCGGCCACACGCGGGTGCCGTTCCATGAGAATTTCGATAATATCCGCTTCTTTTTTAGACAGCTGGACCGTTTTATCACGAAATGTGAGTTCCATTCTTTCCGGAAACAGCTTTAATCCTTCTATCTCTAATATCCGTTCCTGTGCCTGTGAGGCATACTCTCCGTAAGCCCGGCGCAGCTGGCTGCGGATTTTCGCCATCACAATTTCCGGGTGAAACGGCTTCGTGATAAAATCATCCCCGCCATTTTCAAGCGCCATTACCTGGTCCATCTCCCCTACCCGGGCGGAAATGAAGATGACCGGACAAATGGATTCCTTCCGGATTTGCCTGCACCAATAATAGCCATCAAAGCTCGGAAGATTGATATCCAAAAGGACAAGATCCGGCTTCTGCTTATGAAACTCTGCCATTACATCATCGAACTGTTCCGCAGCCGCAGCCTCGTAGCCATACTTCACTAAATAGGTCTGCAGGTGCTCCGCAATTTTCGGGTCATCCTCAATAATGAATACTTTCTGCATCCTCTCACTCCTTTGTCTTAGAAAATTATGCCATAGGGAGAACGTGAAAGAAAAGCGGAAGGCGCCCGCAGACATTTATCTATCTTCAGAATTTATTAATACTAAAAAAGAGCTGCCTCAGCAGCCCTTCTAGATACAAGCCTTCTTTTCTAATGTACTGATCCATTTGTATTATCCCATCAGGATCATTAATAGAATCGGATTTACAAAGGCAGAATACCATAAATTCCACCATCCATAATGAAAGAAACAAAATGGATGAGGCAGCAGGGCAGCCGTTTCATGGCCCAGCAGGAAGATTTCCGGAATAATAAAGTAGCTCACCTTTTTCATGAAAAAACCCGAAAAAGGATACCAATTAATAAACAACAAGTTAACAGGCGGGATTAAAATGGTTTAGGCCGGAAGTGCTTCCTTGAGTAAAGTACCAGTATCCTTTGCACTTGAAATCCACAAAAATATCAAAGAATAATTGGAAGGCTATTGTAAAAACCCAGATATGGACAATTTTATTGACTGATATCCCTTAAATGGTCTTATATAAGGTCAAATTAATCAGAACTACTGAAGCAATTTGTAAAATCATTTTCCACTCCGGAACTTTTTGGATAGTATTTGCAGTTTGCGGGAATTCAATCCCTTTTTGATACTCACTTAGGGACCAGTTTCCCGTATACACAAATTGAACATGGATAGTGAAAAGTCAGACTGTTCTTCCCCCAACATGACAAAAATGTCACTTTACATTCTGTTACATCGATGGCTGGCGGGAAGAATAGCCGGTATAGTGTGGTAGTGAAGGAGGTCGAAAACATGACCAAAATGATACAAACCAAAAACCTATCAAAATCTTATGGAAAAACACAGGTCTTAAAAAATATTGATTTGACTGTTGAACAAGGGGAATTGACTGCCATTATGGGTCCGTCCGGATCCGGAAAAACCACCTTAATGAACACCCTGTCCACCATTGATGGCTTTAGCGGGGGAAATGTATGGATAGAGGGAAATTCCCTTTTAGATATGAAAAAGAAGGACCTGCGGGCGTTCCGCCAAAAAAGAATGGGATTTATTTTTCAGGATTATAACCTGCTGGATACTTTAACGGTGAAGGAGAACATCCTCCTCCCGCTTTCTCTTCAAAGAACACCTGTTGATGAAATGGAAAAGCGGTTAGCCAGATTGGTTGATGCCTTAACGATTGAATCCATTTTACATCAATATCCTTCTGAGATATCAGGCGGTCAGAAACAGCGGACAGCTGCCGCAAGGGCAATCATTACGAATCCCGCCATTGTGTTTGCTGATGAACCAACTGGTGCACTCGACTCCCGGTCTGCTACCCAGCTGCTGGAACAAATTCAATTACTCAATGAAACCTTCAGGACAACTGTTCTGATGATTACGCATGATCCCTATGCAGCCAGCTACTGTCAGCGGGTTATTTTTCTCCGTGATGGAAGAATCGTCAATGAAATGTTTAAAGGCGAGCAGACAGAAAAGGAATTCTTTGATCGCATCCTGACAATTCAAAGTGCTTTAGGAAGTGACCCTCGATGAACTTAGTGGATTTATCATGGAGGAATATGAAACGGAACTTCCGCTTGTATTCCATTTATTTCATCTCGATGTTTGTCGGCGTTGTCATTTACTTTACTTTCTCCGGTCTCATGTTTAACAAAGATGTAGTCGAAGCCATTCAAAATAAGGAAAACTACAAAATGGTTATTTCCCTGGTTTCGGTGATTGTCTTTTTGTTTATTGTCTTCTTTATTTTGTATGCGAACTCTTTTTTTATGAAGCAGCGAAAAAAGGAATTCGGCATGTATTTGCTTTACGGCATGAAGGAGAGACAAATTGCCGCAATGGTCTTTTTTGAAACCTTATTCTTGAGCGCCATTTCGGTTTCCAGCGGGATCTTAATCGGTGGACTGCTATCGAAGTTTTTCGGTGCGGTATTAATGAACTTAATGCGCTATAATGAGGAAATTTCTTTTGCTTTTCCATTAGAGGCGATTGCATCAACTGTACTGTTATTTGCCTTATTAATCGTCATCATTACCATTCAAAGTTATGTCACTGTCCGGCGTGTCCAGTTAGTGGAATTGTTTCATGCAAAGGAAAAGATGGAAAAGCCATTTAGATTTTCTTTTGCCCTGGCGCTGCTGTCCATACTACTGATTTCGGGATCATACTATATGATTACCATAGGAGATACGGACATTTGGAAAAATCATTTTAATGAAATCTTAACAGCTGTAGCGGCAGCTTTGATTGCCGGGACCTATTTATTTTACCGGCAGTTCTCTGGCTGGATGCTCCAAAAGCTGAGCCAGCAGAAAAACTATTTTATGGGCAGCAAAATGTTATGGATCTCTTCTCTCCGTTTTTCCATTCGAGGAAATACAGTCAATTTCACCTTCAATTCACTGATTAGTGCGATTGTCATCTTTACAGTCGGATTTCTGGCTGTAGACTATGCCATGAAAAGCGAAGTGGTAAAAAAAGAGTATCCGAATCATTTTGCCTTTTCGACCCAGGAGGATGAAACTCAAAGATATATTGAAAAAATGATGAATGAGTCTCACCCCATCCTTGGTCATGAAACCCTTACAGGAATTCAAACAGAAAAGATCCAAAACAGAAAGGCATTCTTTAGCTATCCCGAATATTACACCGAGGAATTTTACCTTTTCCCGGAGTCCCAATTAAATGCAATTGTTGATTTGAGAGGAACGGGAGAAAAAGTAGATATCGCTGGGGAAGAGGCCATTGTATTAACAAGGGGGATTGATGAACCGGTAAAATATACAGGTTCTCAACCTGAAATAACCGTTTTGAAAGACCATACATTTCGTATCGCGGAAAAAATACGGTACCCGCTGTTAACCATCCCGACGAGGCCTGGCGGGAAAACCAATCCGCAGCCTTCTGTGCTTATTGTTTCAGACGAGGCTTTTGAGGAATTAAGAAAAGGACGCACCCTTTCTTCATTCGAAATTTATCAAATAGAATATCCCAAAACATCCAATGATGTATCACGGGAAATCCATGACATCGTGATGAAAACAGAAGGAGCCTATTATTCGGCCTATATCGATATGTATTCCATAGATACGGAGTCATCTTCTTTAATCTTGTTCTCCGTTGCCTTTTTTGCTGTTATTGCCTTGTTTGCTTTGGGGAGTGTGATTTATTTTAAACAGCTGCGCGAAGCTACAGAAGAACGGGAACACTATGCCATTCTGCGGAAAATCGGTGTGGACGACAAAGACATGAAAAAGATTATCCGCAAGCAATTGCTGTTCGTATTTTTGCCGCCGCTCCTGCTGGGATTGCTGCACAGCTGGTTCCTTTTATATTATACGGTCATCCTGGTTATCAAAGATTTGCCTTCTTTAACGACCATTATTTTTTCCGTCATGGGCCTATATGTGCTAACCTATTTAATCTTTTACGCTTCATCTGTATCTATTTACTACAAAATTGTCAGCGAAAAAAACACACGATGAGCTTTTTACTCATCGTGTGTTTTTTGCATTAGTAAGAAGGGATCGCTATCAAGCGGGAAGTGAACGATAAATTGGGTGTATTCATTCACTTTCGACGTGCAGCTAATATAATGTCCCAGTTTGTTGCACAGCTGCTGGGCTAAATATAAACCCATCCCGGTTGACTTCGAATGCACCCGCCCCGTTTCTCCTGTAAAACCGCGATTAAATACTCTCGGAAGATCTTTCCCGCTGATGCCAATCCCATTATCCCGAATCACGAGCTGTTTTTCCTGCGGGGTTTCCACAGCGGAAATGGTGATTTCTCCGCCAGGTTCCGTATATTTCAAACTGTTTGTCAGAAGCTGATTGACAATGAAATGGAGCCATTTAGGATCACTTTGAACTTCAAGCTCATCTGCCTGTATGTGAAGGCGGATGTTACTTGAAATAAACGACTTGGAATGGGACTTAACTATATCCTTAGAAATCTTGATTATATCGCATTTCCGGATATCGTAATCCTGATTAAAGCTGTCAAGTTTAGCGTAATAGAGTGCTTGATCAACATAATTTTCAACTTTGGCGATTTCTTCCCTTAAACTGTCTGCATCCATATCAGTCTGCTGCAGCAGGCGAAGAACCGCAATGGGTGTTTTGATTTCATGAAACCAGCTGACAATAAAATCATAATGTTCCTTCTGTCTGTCCTGAATCCGATTCATCTCACGGATATGTTCCCGCTTCAGCTCATCGATGTGGGCCTTAGCGAACTCCCCTTCCAGAGACAGGCTGTCGTAATCGGCCTTTTCTATTTGCCTGATCACACGGAGATTTTGCTGATACCGGTATACTAAAAACCCAATTAAGACAATCGAAGACAAGGTAAAGGCATAGAGGAATGTCCCCCATGCCAGGCTGCCGTGGATATCAGTAAAAAAGATGGCAGCTGAAATCAGGAAGCTGATCAGGTAGAGGACGATATAAGGCTTTTCATAGGATAGATAGCGAAGAAAATTCATTCAATTATATACCCTAACCCTTTCCGAGTGACAATGAAGTCCTCTAATCCAAGTGCGCCAATTTTCCGGCGCATCCGATTCACATTCACGGTCAGTGTATTATCATCAACAAACTGCTCCTCATTCCACAGCGACTGCATTAAGTCATCCCTGGACACGATTTTCCCGATATTCCGCATCATCAGCTGCAAAAGGATGAATTCATTCCGGCTTAGCTCATTGCTTTTCCCATTCAATTCAATCGTTGAATTGGTTACATTTAATTTCAGGCCGCGATGGATCAGACGGATATTCTCCTCTTCCTGATAGGTATACTTCCGGCGGATGAGCGCACTGATTTTGGCAAGAAGGATATCCAAATCAAAGGGCTTCTGGATAAAATCATCCCCGCCCATATTAATGGCCATTATGATATCCATATTCTGATTTCTGGAGGAAAGGAAAATGATCGGCACCTTTGAAACCGAGCGTATTTGCTGGCACCAGTAGTATCCATCAAAAACAGGAAGATTGATATCTAATAAAATGAGGTGTGGGCTTGTCTGCTCAAATTCCGTCAGCACTTGATCAAACTGAGTTACCTCTACCACATCATATTGCCACTTTTTAAGCGTATCAGCGACAATCCTTCTTATTTTTTCATCGTCTTCGATCATCATGATTCTATACATAAAAATCCCTCTTTACTGGAATAATGGGCTTTGTTCAAAATTCTTAAGATACTGCTATTATTCCATACTGTAATCTGGAATTGAAATGATCACCTTATTGCTTGAGCTCATCAAGAGTCTTGAATATTCTTAAATACACATCACGAATGGATTCATCGGTCAATTCGTCATTATACAGCCCATACTCCCAAGTTTGGAGGGAATCATTTTCTTCGGATGCCAGAACTCCCACAGCATAGCTTTTGCCAGCCTCCCATTTCCATGAATCACTATATTCTGTGTCTTCACCAATAAACGGGATATGACTGCTTGCCGATACAAAAAAGAACGGAATGGATGACTCTGCATAGGTATCTGCATATTTGGCTTCAGCCGCTTTAGCAAGATTCTTTTCAGTTATGATAACTGCTTCATAAGAGCTTAATTCCTCAGCTCTAAGTTCATCAATAGATAGTTCATTAAACTTCACTTGGTCTGTATCCACTCTTGGCGGGTCTCCAACGACCGCAATCCTTAATGCTTTTCCATCATACGGCTCGAGGTCGGGGGTTTGAGTGCAAGCTGATAGTAAAATGGCCAGGAATAGCAATATAGAAGAAAACTCTCTCGTCATAAGCTTCACCGTACCTTAGAAAAAATAAAAAATAGCCCCTATTATCCCACTCATCATTAGGGCAAAACTCTTTTTAACCTGTCTCTGCCTGAATGTATACACGCATCATGTCACCAGCCCGATGCACACTAATCCGGATCCTATATGCTGAATAATTTTGATCTCTGAAATACTGCCTGTAGTAAACACTTGAAATCCAATGCAGCTGCCTCCAAAAAGCAGGAAAAAGAAAGGATTCTTCAGCTCTTTTTTCACATCCTGCTGTTCTTTTTTGTCCATTTTTTTATAAGCATTTTTAAAGAAGAAAAAGGGAATCACCCATATAAATATGATTAATATTGCCTGGAATAAGAAACATATGAACTCCTCTCGCCATTCTATTAAAATTATACCATATTCTAACAATAACAAAAAAAGCGCCCTCCATTGGATAGGCGCCCTATAAAAATACTTATGATAAATGCTGGATCTTACTTTTAATCGATGTGCGTCCCTTCGCTTCCGGCACTTCTTCAGGATATCCTACACCGAAGATACCGACGACATCGTAATCTTCAGGGACATTTAACGTCAGTCTGGCTTTCGCTGAAGTCCCCAGGGAAGACCAGAAAGTCCCCACGCCTGATTCCCACGCCATCAGCATAAAGTTCTGGATAAAGCAGGATACAGCAGCCATATTCTCTGTTCGCTCCAGAGCCGTTGTTCCATGCTTGGACAGAATCGCGAGCACAACGGGCGCTCCCCCGAAATCGGTTTTATGATTCAGCTTAGCCCTTGTTTCCGGACCAGCAAATAAAACTTCCCAAGGCTCCGTCATTTTATGGTTGGGTGCCATGGTCGCAGCCTCCAGCCAGGACAATATTGCACTATGATCCATTTCATCAGATTTGAACTTTTTTATGTTGCGGCGTGTTGTAATGATTTTCTCTATATCCACTGTGTATTTCCCCTTTTTGTTGATTTACTATATATAATACTAGATTAATTGGATTTCATCTTTGAAAATTATTCGATGACCCCATTCTTAGTTTAAAGCATCCAGAAAAAATCAGTTTTAATAGCTGTGAATAACAAAATTAAAACAAAGACCAGATTAATAATGGTCACCATATAAGCCCTGCGGTTTTCGGCATATTTCCACTCCATAAAAGCCCTGGCGCTTTCTGAAACACCGATAAAGACAAAAAGCAGGAACCATGGTTCTAAAAACCATAGCCATTCCATCGGATCTCTCGTCATGTTATAAATGCCTCCGGCCAGGATGGCTACTAAAAACCCTATTCGAATGGTCCAATCCACCTTTTTATGTTTTTCATTGATATGGTTATAAGAAAAAAATTTCTTTTTCTCGAGCTTCAGCCATTTTCTTAAACCCATTTCGAAGAAGTACATAGATGCTCCGACAATCGTTACTAAGAGCAATAACTTAGGCCAGATCATTGGATCAATGACATACATACCTTTCCCTCCTCCGCCTTTGCACGACCACTGTGTTCTCTTGTCTATTTCTACGGATACAGGAGGAAAAAGTTCCCTTTAACATTTGGATGTTCCAGCTGCAGAAAAAATAAAAGCCGAAGAGGCCCTCTCTTCAGCCTTGTTTCTCCAATTCAAGCAGGGTATGCTTCATTTCAACGCCTCCGCGGTAGCCGGTTATCGCACCATTTTTGCCGATGACACGATGGCATGGGACCGCGATTAACAGGGGATTGGCACCGATTGCTTTCCCTGCTGCCCGGACTGCCTGCGGCCTGTTTATTTTCTCTGCAATGTCTGAATAAGAGACTGTTTTTCCGTAGGGAATCTGTGCTAATGCCTCCCAGACTTCTTCTTGAAACAGAGTTCCCTTTACATCCAGATCCATTGAAAAAACTTGTCTTTTTCCCTGAAGAAATTCCTGTATTTCCATCATGTATGGCTGCAATGCATCTTTATTTTCCGCAAGCACTGCAGCTGGGATATATTTCTTCAGGGAGCTTTCAAATTCCTCAAACTCCGGATCAGATCCAATATAGCAGAGACCCTTTTCTGTTTTCGCAAGATAAAGGCTCCATTCACCTTCCTGCAGGTTCGCCCATTCAATGTTCATTCTTTCTCCCCCCTTGTTTTGTTTCTAAATGCTGCAGGCGTTGTGCCGAACTTCTTTTTAAACAAAGAGATAAAATAAGGGGTGCTGGGGAATCCTGCTGATGCACCGACATCGGCTATCGATTGCTCCCCTGCCTCCAGCAGATGGGTGGCTTTATCGAGCCGGAGGTCCTGAATATACTCTGTGGGCGACTTCCCGGTGACCCGTTTGAACACCCGCTGTAAATGATAAGGACTTCAATGAAACAGATCCCCCAATTGATGCAATGTAATCGGGTCTTTATAATGCTGATCGATCCACCTGGTTATTTGCTTGATCCATTCTTCTGCTGGCAGGCTGAGACCATCCGGTTTACAGCGCTTGCACGGCCTGAAATTTTGCGCCAGTGCTTGAGACACATTTTTAAAAATAGCGACATTGCCGATATTCGGGACCCTCGACCGACACGATGGCCTGCAGAATATCCCTGTCGTTTTAACTCCATAAAGAAAGAGATTATCATAGGATTTGTCGCAATCCTTTATTGCGTTCCAGTATTCTTCTGGAATCTGTTCATAATCCACATGCGCTCACCTCTGCTAAAAAGTATACACAAAAAAGGGGCTATTTCAGCGAAATCCTAAATATAAACGCAAGATAACGTAATCCTGAAGACTTACAATAAAGAAAAGGAGGAATCCATATGAGCTGTCCACCTGTTAACTGGAAAGATGCTGAAAATGGCCTGGTGCTTTTCACTCCGTCTGAATTCAGCTTCTCCGAAAACCTGCGATACTTGTCACGATCAACAAATGAATGCCTTTATGAGATTTCCGGCGAGACAGTTAGACGCGCCATTTCTATCAGAGATGAAAAGCTGCTTCTAGAAATAAGCGGTGGGTCAGATCAGTTCCTGACCGTCAGGATTCATAAGCCTGTCACGCATCAAATGAAAGCGGAGATTGTAGAATATATCCATGATTGGTTTGACCTTGGAGCCAGTCTGACCCCATTTTATGAGATGGCACAAACAGATTCCTTGCTGCAAAAGCCTGCAGAGCAATTTTTCGGGCTTAGAGTGATGGGAATTCCCGATTTATTCGAGGCTCTTGCCTGGGGAATCCTTGGGCAGCAGATTAACCTTACATATGCATATACACTGAAGCGGAGGCTCGTTGAAAAATATGGGGAGTCGCTGGAGTACGGAGGGAGTAAATACTGGCTCTTCCCTGCAGCGGAAACGATTGCCGGGTTAACCATCGAAGATCTGGCCGAACTAAAAATGACGGTGAAAAAATGTGAATATCTCATTGATGTGGCACGCTTAATTGCAAACGGTGAGCTTCTAAAAGAGGATCTGCTTAAAGAAGATGTAAAAACTGCAGAAAAAAGGCTGACCAAAATACGCGGCATCGGCCCCTGGACCGCCCATTATGTCCTCATGCGGTGCCTTCGCTTCCCGAACGCTTTTCCTATCGATGATGTCGGGCTGCATAATGCGATTAAAGTGGTCACAGGATCTGAAAGGAAACCGGCGAGAGAGAAAATCCTGAAATATTCAGCTCGCTGGGAGAATTGGGAAGCGTATGCTACTTTTTATTTGTGGAGAGTATTATATTAAATTATTTTGCACTGTGCCATTGCCGCAAATCAACGTGACGCGGAGTGGCAGATAAAATGTAATTCGGCCGATTTACTTTTGAAAGTGACCGATAAAATAAAAATCCGGGTGCTAGCCTTAACTCTTTGCCCGATATAACTAAACCTGGCCGATTTCAGCACACGATTGACCTATATAAATGATCAAAAACACAGTAAAAGGCCGTCAATTAACGGCCTTTTTACTATTTATTTCAAGTTCAAGCTTGTAAATGAGATCAATCATCCGCGTCCCAATCATCTGGCAGATCACCGCATAAACAATAACCTTCCAGTCCACGACAACCCCTGTTAGCAAAAGCAGACTGCCATTTATGTAAAACAGCGTCCGTCCCGGCGCAGTTCCTCTTGCTTTTGAAATGATTAACGCGAGGATATCCATGCCCCCGGACGAAGCGCCCATCCGGAATAAAATGCCGATGCCAACTCCAAAGACTATTGCTCCAAGCAAAAGATCAAGGAGAACTGGATTCAGCGGTTCCGTTATGTATGGAGCCAGAAAATCAATCGTAACCGAAGTAACGGATACACAAAACAGTGTCCAGATCACACTGCTTTTCCCGAGCCATTTGGCCGCTGCCAGGAGCAGACCCGCATTCAAAACCCACAATGTCACCGAGTAAGGCGTGTCCAACAGATAATTGAATAGAACCGCCAGGCTTGCCGCTCCGCCGGACGGGATAAAATGCGGAAATAAGAAAAAGGTCATCGCGATTCCCTGGATGCCGGCGGCTATTCCTAAAATCAAAGTTTTATAGAGTACGTGCATAACAAAAACTCCTAACTTTTTTCCTCACTCTATCTTATAATATTTTCATAGAAGACGAAACCGCGTGAGGTGAATAGAATGGTCATTCCTTTTGAAACAGATCGGCTTTTGCTCCGGACCATGCAGGCTGATGACCTGGATACAGTTTATGAGATTTGGGGGAGCCCAAAGGTAATGAAATACTGCGGGGGCGCCAGCACAAAAAGCCGAATTCAGCGCTCCATCGATTTTTACCGGCGGCTGCAGATTGAAAAAGGCTACTCGGTATACACTGTTCTGCTAAAAGAAACTTCCGCCCTCATTGGAGTTTGCGGGTTTAACCCGGCTGAAAATGAACACGAAGTCGAGCTCCTCTATCATTTTAATCAGCATTACTGGGGCAAGGGGTATGCTGCTGAAGCCGCGGCTGCATGCGTGGCCGCTTTAAGGAATAGTGGCCTGAACGTGCGAAAAATCTCCGCGGCTGTGGATCCGGCCAACCCTGCATCCGGAAAGGTGCTCGAAAAAATCGGCATGACTGCGGCTGGCATGAAGTGGTTTGAAGATACACAGCAGGAAGAACTCTGTTATGAAATGGAATTTACGTAAAAAGCTTGCAAGCAAGATTTTTTCCTTTCCAGCTAAACTCATCCGCTTTTCAAAGTCCCGAACCGTTTCCCCGGTTCGGGTTTCCTTTTCCCCAAATCTCAAGTTTGTTTCCCCATTTTTATTGGTGGTTTCCTTAATTCAGTCAGACTTTTCCCCAATTAAGCCAGCTGTTTCCCAAATAAAAAACCCGGCACTCACCAAGAGCACCAGGCTTTCCATTAACAAATCGAATCCGTAGATTTCGGGTTCTTCAATCCAAACATCGGGCGGATGAACAGCGCTACACCTGTTCCAAGCATGGCCATGATCGCCCATACCCAGCCGTGCAGGCTAAAGGATGCAATTCCGCCAAAGTAGGCGCCGATGTTACATCCGAATGCAAGACGGGAACCATATCCCATCAGCAGTCCGCCGACAATCGCAGCACCTGCGACACCCGGCTTAATTTTCCCAGGCTTGAATGTTCCCTGCGATGCCGCTGAAATAAAGGCACCCAGGATGATGCCGAAGTTCATAACACTTGTAGAATCAGCAAGAACTGTATTTTTCAATGCCGTTAAATTCGGCTCTGATGCAAAGTAGCCCCATGATGTTACATCGATGCCCATTGCCATCAGCGCTTTTCCGCCCCATAGCGCGAATGCGGAAGTGATGCCCCAAGGCGTTCCGCGGACAGTCAAAGTCAGTGCATTCAGCAAAGCTAATACGATTGCCGCTGCGAACAATGGCCATGAGCCTCGCAGGATTTTTTTCCACCCAGCAGTTGTAGGCAAAGCTTTCATCATTGGTGCTTTGCGCTTTTTCGCAATTTGCAGGGTCACCCAATAGATCAAGGCAAACAACGCAAGCTGCAGAACCAATGCTCCGCCGTACCCGAGTCCAGTTGATGTCGCCAGGGAGATTGGCGGCAATGACGGTGTTTCTTCCATCCAAAATGAGAAGTGGTACGCTCCAATCGTGGAACCAACGATGAAAGAAATCAGTGTCAGGATCATGGAGGATTGCCCTCCGCCTACAGAATACAAAGTACCGGATGCACAGCCATTCCCAAGCTGCATCCCGATTCCAAAAATAAAGGAACCAAACAGGACGCTGACTCCTACAGGAGACACATACCCTTTAGGCTCGATTCCTGTGAAACTGAAGCCTGTGCTTAAAATAATCGCAAATAATGCGGAAGCAACTGCGAGCATCAGCATATGTGCCTGCAGGCCTTGCCCGTTCCCTACGCTTGCAAAGCGCCTGAATGCAGATGTGAAGCCAAAGCGGGCATGAAGCAAGGTCATGCCGAGTGCAATTCCAATAATAAATAGAACTCCCTGTGTCATGTTCGCTGTATTTATAATGGAAATGAACAAAATGATAGCTGCAAGAACACCAGCTGCAACGAAAGGCTTTTGAATCGGATTTAAGTTTGAAACAACTGTTGTTGGTGCTGAAATCCATGATTTATTTTTCATTTCAACTTGAGCCAACCTCATTCACTCCTTTTCTTATCTTTTTAGTCGGATTAAAGTGTTATTTTATACTATATTTTTTTAAAAGTAAATGGTGAATTTTTCTCCAGCCCGAAGATTTCTGATATAATTATATCTTTGGAGAGTCATAATTTTACAGCAGGAAAGGAAAGGATATCAGTGCTTAAGCGGTTTAAATGGCCATCGTGGGCAATATTTTGCATCTTCATTGCAGGCATCTATTATTTCATCATCTCTGGAGCTGACACCAGCCTGCAGGCTTTTTCCAGAACAGAAACCACATCCCCTGAAGCTTTCCCCGGATTAAACCTAGAAACGCGGACAAAGGAAACGAAATCTTATACCCTTGCGATCAGTACACCGATAACTGAAATTGAAACTTTGAACAAACCCATGAAAGAGTGGATTCAGGCTCAGGAAAGGGATTTCCTTGAACTTGTGCAGGCAAACCGGCAGGTGCTGGACAGCGAAGATTTCCGTGCCCATCTTAATATCAAGGCGGATCCGAAAAAAGTTTCCGATACCATGTACACCCTGGTATTTGAAGCTTACCAGTACACCGGCGGCGCCAATGGGCAGGCCGCGGTCAAAACGTTCACGATCGACCTTGCGAATCAGAAAATGGTGCAGCTTGCCGATATCATCCAAATGGATGAGGAGTCCCTGACAAATCTCAGAACGATGGTAAAAAACCAAATTGGCGGGAAAGAAGAGCTCCAGGACTATCTGTTTAATGACCTGCTTGACGAAGCGCTGAAAAATCCGTCGAGCTGGAAATGGTCACTGAGCGGCAAGAATTTCACGCTTTATTTTAACGAATATGAAATTGCGGCAGGCGCAGCCGGAGCGGTCAAGGTGAAAATTCCAATCGAACATATTCGTCCTCTCTTAAAGGATGAAATCATTAGGCAATTGAAGCTTCCTGACATTCAGCTGCCTGAACCGGAAGTCAGTGAACCCGAAACCGCTCCGCTGGATCCAAACGGCAGGTATATTGCCCTTACCTTTGATGATGGGCCGCACCCGAAAGTCACACCGCTTATATTGGATATATTAAAAAAGCATAACGCAAAAGCTACCTTTTATATGCTTGGCAGTCAGGCGCAATTCTATCCTGCCCTCGCAAGCCAGGTGGCTGAAGAAGGCCATGAAATCGGAAATCACAGTGACAGCCATGCGGACCTTTCTTCCCTCGGCGAAATAGATATCCGCAAAGAAATGGAAGAAGCCAGCGCCAAAATCAAGGAAGCAAGCGGACAACTTCCCGCAACCGTCCGCCCGCCTTATGGCGCCATGAATGAAGATGTGAAAAAAATTGCCGGAATGGCCCATACACCGCTTATTCTGTGGTCGGTGGATTCACTTGATTGGAAGACACTTAACGCTTCATCGATTCAAAAAATAGTGAAGGCCAATGCCGTGCCAGGCTCGATTGTCTTAATGCACGATATCCATAGGTCAACTGCTGAAGCACTTCCAGACCTGCTGGCGCACCTGGAAAAAGAGGGCTACGAATTCATTACCGTCTCCGAGCTTCTATCCCTGCAGGAACAGGAAGTGACCGGTACGTTTTTTGGGAAAAGATCATAAGCTAGACGCTCAGGGGTTTTCCTGGGCGTTTTGTTTTACGATCCTGTCCCCTTTTCATAAAACTGAATGGGCCCTCCGCCTGTCTTGACACGTTACTCCACTCACAGGGGCTGGGAGTTGATCGGGTAAGTTCCTATGATATCAGGGCAACAAAAAAAGCCCGGGAGCCTACTCCGGACTTAATTTGTACACGGTTTAAGTTTGTCAGAAACGGTTGTTTTGTTTTGATATTCAAACAATGATCTATCAAATCAAATCCCTATCCGATCATCACCGTGCAATTTGGTTGACTGCTCCGAGCCACACCAAAAATGTAACGAGAACATGTAAATACTAAATACGATTTTCGCAAACGCTCCGACTCCACTCGGCTCATTTGGCAAAAAGAAAAACTATATCTCACTAATATAGTATATCAAACTGTTTCCATTGAAACATAGAAACATTCGACAAAAGCGAATACATTTGGTGTATTAAAAAAGGCTTCCTCAATCACTTTTTCTCCATCCATAGCTGCCTGCACCAGCAACTGAGGTTTGCTTTTCATCTTACCTACTAATTCTTCAGAATCGCCGAATATGTTCCTGTGAAGTTGCAGGATTCCTTTTAAAACATCATCCCCTGGCATTGAATAAAAGATATTTAATTTCATATGTCCCTCCTACTTAGAAAGCTTCCCTTCTCTTCAAATATAGCAGTTTTAGACTACCGCCACCCTCTGCTTTTAGTTTATTACAGGCATCCGGTCTTAGGTCTTCCCTATCATTTTGAATATTTTAAATATTTTATATTTTTAATCCCGAAACAAGATTGTATAATTTACCAGAATGCTAGAATTAAGGGAGGCGAAATAAGTTGAGGCAATTGAAAAAGTCTTTTATCTTCTTTGTTACATTGCTTTTAATGACCATTTCTTCTGCGGCTTATGCAGAAAAGCCGGGTCTTGAAGACTTCCCGGAACCCGCAGATGTGCAGTCCTGGGAGCTTCCTGAGGATATGACCTGGGAAGATTACCGGCCGGTGCCGGGAATTGACTGGCGGACGGCTGATATTGAGCCTGAAAGAGTATTACGGGGAGCACTTGTCATTGTCGATTTTCCTGACCGGGAGTTTATTTTAAGTCAGCCGGAAGGATCTGAAGTGGCAGGCAACCCTATTGGCACCGGCAATATTCCGCGGGATGAAATCGGCCAGTTCTGGGTGGATTTCCTGAACAAGCCGCAGCCGCTGAATAATCATCGGACAATCAATGAATATTGGAGAGAAAATTCATATGGCAAATGGGCTGTTGAACTGGATTCATTCGGAACCTATCGGATGGACCACAATGAATTCCAGTACGGACTGAACGAATTCGGGCAGCAGGTCAATATGCCGGGAGAGTACCGGGCAAAAAATTTAAGAACTGAAGCAATGGAAAAGGCGAAAGCGGATATCGCCGCTTCAGGCAAAAATTACGATTTCACCTTCATCCTGCATGCCGGATATGATGAGTCAGGTATCTGGCAGGAATTTGGGGAAATGATGTTCCAGACGGCAGAAGATGTGGCGAAGGAATTCGGTCCGCCTTTTGAAGGATTTCCGAATTCCGCCAATACCCGCTATGTCCCTTGGACTTCGTGGCTTGCCGCGAAAAGCATCTGGTCCAGTGCAAGCCGGGGCGTTTCCATCCAGGGTGAAAACGATGGAATGGGAACCTTCGCTCATGAATTTGGCCATATTATGAATTTGGGGGATAACTACAACAATCCATATGGAAAGCCTGTTTCCCGCTCCTATTCCGGACCTTGGGAATTAATGAGCCGGGGAAGCTTTAATGGTCCTGCAGGGCCTCATACACGCTGGATGGTCCTCCCTACTCTGGGCGGATCAGCGCCGGCACATCACATGCTCCGGAACAAAATCAAGCAAGGCTTCTTATCGGAAGATCAGTACTTGAACATCAGCCGGGAGGAATTGGCTCAATCCGGACCTGTGTTTACTGATATCCTGGCACGTGCGGTACCGGCCGGTGAAGAGTTTGGCCGCAATGCTCTTCACGGCATCAACATCAACATGGAAGATCTGACGCCAAAAAATTCACTTGAGGACGACTGGCGTGCGGACATGCAGCGCGGGGAAAAATGGTACAACAACTATACGGTGGAAGTGGTGGACCGTGTAGGATTCGACTCCTTCACTCCAGATTCCGGCGTTCTTCTTGCCAAAACCAAAAATACGGAAGCAGCACCAAACATCTGGGTCATCGACTCTCATGCAGAAGACATTAACAAGGTTGACTTTAAACGTCCTGACGGAACAGAAGCTATGTATTCAAAAGGGGATTACAGACAGCTTTCCGATTCCCTCTTCAAAGCAGGCACAGCAGATGGGGTTGTCAGCGAATATAAGGACGAGCATAACCGTCTTCACTTTTACATTTTAAATAAAAAGCTTGATAACGAAGGAGCCCTCTCCTATCGTGTCGCCGTCCGCCATATGGATGAGTCCGGCCCGGCCGCAAGAGGCGTCTCAGCCGAAAACAGCAAAGTCCAATTTGCCGCTCCCGGCAAGGTGGCAGCCTATTCCTTCAAGGTAACCAATACGGGCAATGCTGCAGATCTCATCCGCCTGGATGCCAAGACGGAAGCCGGCTGGGAGCTCATGCTTGAGCATAATGTGATTGAAGTGCAAGCCGGTGAAACAGTGGAAGTTCCAGTTTACGTGAAAATTCAAAAAACCAAGCCTGTACCGACAAAGCTTACATTTACAAGCACCTCCGAAACCGATCCTGCCAAAACGGATACAGTTACAAGACGTGTTGGCCCTGGTGCGGGGAAATAAATGATTAAAAAAGGGACAGGCCCGCCTGTCCCTTTTCATTTGCCTACTCTCTTTCATGCAATTGGTTCTTATAAAACTTTAAAAATCCCACAAACACCATGACAGCACCAACCGTGTTGCACGCTACTCTGATCCAATTGATCATCAGAAACTCCCTTGCGGTCTGTTTCAGAAATTCCACTGAATGAACACTCTGCCCCTCAATAAACATAATTTCATTTCTCGGCCATTCAAATAGCATGGAGACGAGCCCCAGTAGAATCATGACAAGAATACTTCCCAGAACCCAGCGGCGGGCAGATTTTAGTTTCCACACCAGAATCAGCGCCCCAGCCCCAGTGACCCAGCTCGCTAACCCAAGCGGCGGGAAAAACGTATGGGGACTCGCTGCCTCCATAAATTCCATAGAGACATCAAATGATTCCGGCACGTTATGAAAAATATTCGGATACACCATAAATACCTCCAATACAAAAGCCCCCAGCATAATCAAGGTGATCCATAAATATGAAACCATAAAGAAATACGTCAGTTTTTGCTTCATTGCTTTTCCTCCCTCATCTTATGTTTCTTCTTATACTGCCAGGCAGGTACCATTACCGCGAATAAGGCAGCCAGATAAAACGGCAGAAATTTAATCCCCACTGGCTGATCGAATACATAGAAACTGATGATTCCAATTAGATTAGATAAAATAACTCCGGCTGTTAATCCGCCTGCTGCACCAGCCAATATCCAAAGCAGCAGTCCTCTATTTTTTTCTTTGGAGCGAACAGACTCCTGCGGCGTCTTCCATACCTTTCGGACCGCAGCCGCGCCTGCCCCGAGAAACAGTACTCCCGCAACCGGGTGAAACGCTCCAAGCCAGCTGATTTTCCAGCCCATATTGGCAGTGAAATACATGGCAAACAGCAGCAGGAAAACGGCCATCATTTCCTTATAAATCCGTTTAAAAAATCCTCCTGCCAGCGCACTCAGCATCATCAGCACCGGAATGGCATAGCCAAACAAATGCACAAACATTTTATGGGCGGCCCACTTGGACGGATCCCCAAAGATCGACATCCCCGCCAGCAAAAACTGAATCAGCAGGCAGCCCAGGTAAACCAATCCCAATCCTATATAACTATTTTCAGCCAATGTTCTTTTTGGCATTTTCTTCGTCCCCTCTCCTGTTTTCTTTACAAAACCCATTCTAAGCGGGGGTTCTAACAGCACTCTTATCAATTTCTTACAGAATTATTAAATCCGGAAATAGAAAAAGAACGCATAGAAATCTATACGCTCTTACCGTTTAAATCGATAGCCCACGCCCCAAACCGTTTCGATATTGTCCGGTTGGGATGGGTCTTTTTCAATTTTCTCCCTCAGCCTTCTGATATGAACTGTCACGGTTGTGACATCCCCATAGAAATCAAATCCCCACACCTGCTCGAGCAGATGCTCTTTGCTGAACACCTGGTTCGGGGAGGAAGCCATGAACAGCAGCAGGTCGAACTCCTTGGCCGTAAGGGTTTTTTCCTCGTTGTTCACAAATACTTTGCGGGTTACCGGCTGAATCAGCAAATCCCCAATCCTGATGTCCTCGTCCTTGCCGGGGCCGCTGGAAGTCAGCCTGTCATACCGTGCTATATGCGCCTTCACCCTGGCGATCAATTGATTGGGGTTAAAAGGCTTGGCAATATAATCATCCGCTCCCCGGCCCAATCCCCTGATCATATCAATGTCCTCATTTTTTGCCGTCACCATAATAATGGGTATCTCTGAAACCTCCCTGATTTTTTTGCATACTTCATAGCCGTCCATATCAGGAAGCATCAAGTCCAATAGCACCAGCCGATAAGCGTTTGTTTTTAAGCGGTCCAGCCCTTCCTGACCCGTTGCCGCAATATCTGCCTCATACTGGTTCAATTCCAGGTAATCCCGTTCGAGCTCAGCAATACTAAGCTCGTCTTCTATGATTAAGATTTTTTCCAATCATCTTCCCCCCTTTTTTTAACGTAAAAAAGATACTAAGCCCCTGTCCGGCTCCGCCACTTGCCCAAACGGTCCCCCCGTGGCCTTCAATGATTTTTTTTACAATCGCAAGACCCAGCCCGCTGCCGCCTGTGGCAGAATTCCGGGATACATCCGTACGGTAAAAGCGGTCAAATAAATGAGGCAGCTCGTCGTGTGAAACGCCAGCACCATTATCCTGAATTTCAACCGTGACGTCCTCCTCTTTTGACGACAGCCTGACCACTAGTTCTTTCTTGCCTTCCTTCATGTATTTCAAGCTATTCTGCACAATATTGCCAACAACGCGATTCAATTTCTCCCTGTCAGCCTGCACCCGATACGATTCATTCGGCTCGTATTCAAGACGGAGACTAACAGGCTGTCCCTCCAGATTAAACTGAAGCTCCTCGAGGTAATCATCAAAGTAGGACGCTAAATCCAGCTCCCTCAACTCATAAGGAACATTCGGCAAATCAAGCTTGGAATACAATAAAAGCTCCGAGATCAAAGTTTCCATATCATCCGCCTTTTTTTCAATCGTACCCAAATATCGTTCCATCTTTTCCGGCGTATTCGCCACCCCATCTGATATACCGCGGATATAGCCTTTAATGCTCGTTAAAGGGGTTTTTAAATCATGGGAAATGCTCGCAATCAATTCCTTCTGATTTTCTTCATACTGCTTTTGAATGGCTGCCGCTTCCTTCAATCGGCTTCTCATGCTTTCAAACGCCATGGCCAGCTCGTTCAGCTCATCCTTTTTCCCGGTAACCTCTATTTCTGTATCCAGGTTTCCTCCGCTAATATCATTTGCCGACTGCTTCAGCCGGAGAAGCGGAGCAATGATGCTTTTCGAAACAAGGAAAGTCAGGATTCCATTGGTCAAAACCAGCACCCCGACCAGCAAATAAATCCGAATCGACCGGAAAAATTCGAGATCCTTCTGATCCACCGTACCTTTCACAGGATAAAACAGTACATACCCAATGACCATTTCCAGCAGCAAAAATAAAACAACAGGGAGCAGCACCATCCCTATATTCGATAAAATCAATCGTTTTTTAATCGACATCCTGTCACTCCTGCTTTTTTAATAAGACGGAAACCTCTCCAGAATAAATATAAGGTTAAGTTCTAACCGAAACCTTATGCATATATTACAAAACTCTTAACAAAGTTTTATGTGCTTCCTATTATTTACTGTGAAAGCATGGGATTCTGCCCCTCTTGATGGTATGCATGTATAGAAATGACAGGTTCACAAATAATATGAAAAAACACAGAGGTATTGCTATGAAGAGAAAGAGCAACCGACTTAATGACGGCATCGGCACCTCCCATTCAATCCATCAGAATTGGGTTGAAACTTTTTCTGATTCAAATGACTTTGTTCATTATCATACTTCATCAATAGATAATCATCCATTTTGGATAGCCTATTTTCGCACGCTTATATCAGCAGACATTCTGCATAAGGATGTTCTTCCATACATACAGGGCCGCCTTTCCTTAATCGAGCTAAAAGACATCATTCCGATTCAGGAAATGATTATCACCAGCGATTCGGATGAAATCATTCAAAACATGATGAACGGCTACATGGCCATTCAATTACATCCTCATGATGAGGATTGTTTATTAGTGAATATCGCAAACAGTAAATTTCGCGATGTAGGAGTTCCAATATTGGAAGCCTCTGCAATAGGTCCTCAAATTGGGTTTATTGAGGAATTGGATATTAATATTAACCTCATCCGAAAGAGATTGCCTATAGCTGACCTTATCGTAAAGGAAATGACCGTAGGAAATTTATCGAAAACAAAAGTAGCCGTTCTATATGTGAAAGGGATAGCAGATCCGGAGAATATAAACACCGTCATTCAAAGAATTACAGACATACAGTATGAACACATCCAGGATAGTTCCTATATCTCGGCTATGATCGAGGACAATTCCAATTCTTTGTTTCCCCAATCTATTTCAACAGAAAGATCAGACAGGGTGGCAGCGGGGCTTACAGAGGGAAAGGTTATCATTGCCGTTGATGGGTCACCCAATCTGATAATCCTGCCCGTCACGTTTATGGAATCCTTTATTGCAATGGAGGATTATAATTATTCATGGATTATCAGTAATTTCTTCCGTTTATTGCGCTTTGCTTCCTTATTTATTTCAGCATTTGTCACTCCTATGTATGTGGCGATCATGACCTATCATTACGAATTAATTCCAGCTCGTCTGCTGGAGCCGCTTGTTGGATCAAGAGCAACAGTTCCCTTCCCCCCTTTTCTGGAAGCATTGTTTTTAGCGCTAATGATCGAAATGGTAAAGGAGGCAGGGATCCGATTACCGCTAAAAATTGGGCAATCGTTGGGTGTCGTAGGCGGTATTGTCATCGGCCAGGCAGTGGTGGAAGCCGGATTAACCAGCAATGTGCTGCTGATTATCGTGGGGCTTGGAACATTGGCTTCCTACACATCCCCCGTGTATAAATTCAGCAATACCATCCGCTTTATTAAGTTTCCGATCATTTTTTTAGCCGCTTGGCTCGGCCTATTGGGCGTATACCTTAGCTTAATTTATATATTGATACACATACTAAGGCTGACGTCACTTGGACGGCCATATATAAGCAATTATCCTATGCGGAGAACCGCATTTCAGGACTTATGGATCAGACTCCCTTTTTCCATGCAAAAAGATAACCCCCAAAATTTAAGGCCGCAAAAAAAGAAAAAGTTTTCAGGAAACCAAAAGAATCCTGAGCCATTGAATGATTTTTACGAATAATGATATAGGGTGATTCGTTTGAAAGTGAACATAAGGCACCAGGTCTCCCCTTATTTAGTCTTTTTCATCATTTACAACTCACAGGTGGGTGTGGGGATTTTAAGTTTTCAAAGAACAATTGCAGAAAAAGCGGGATATGATGCATGGATAGGTGTCCTCGCCGCAGGATGTTTGGTTCAGGTCTTTATTTGGGTTATGTATAAATTGCTTGGAAAAGCACAAGGGGATATCATCGATGTTCACACAGCTTCCTTCGGCAATTTCCTTGGAAAATTCCTAAGCTTCTTCATCATCAGCTATTATGCTTTAGCAAGTGTGTCTGTAATGCTTAAATTCATAGAAATTATCCAGGTTTGGATGTTTCCAGCCATACCTTCCTGGATTATTTCCATGTTGATTCTAATACTTGTATATTATTGCATTTCCGGAGGATTTCGCGTTGTTGTCGGCTTGTCATTTTTATCTTTTCTTTTCCCGCAGCTATGGGTCTTAGTCCTCTATATATTTCCATTGAAGCTTGCTCATTTTTCCAATTTGGTTCCCATCATGAATCACTCCGTTATGGACATGCTGGACTCTGTTAAGAGCTCGGTGTACACCCTAGCAGGAACAGAGACACTATTAATGGTTTATCCATTTATCCGGAATCCTGATAAATCCAGAAAGTTTGCTCATCTGGGTGTGCTTTTTACTACATTGCTCTATGCCCTCTCTTCTATTGTGTCTTTCACCTTTTATAGTGAAAACCAGTTAAAAACCACCATTTGGCCTGAGCTTTCACTTACTAAAGTCATTAAGTTTTCTTATTTGGAGCGCTTTGAATATTTATATATCTCTATGTATTCAATGGTTGTCACCGCATTGATTTCGCTGTTGTTATGGTGTTCAAGCAGGGGGTTAAAGAAAATCTTTCATGTGAAGCAAAAGTATGCTTTATGGGGCCTTATTTTATTCAGTGCAGGGTTGAGTCTAATAAATAATGAGCATTTTAATGAGATGCTGGATAAATATATTACGCAGATGAATTTGTACGTCTTTTACGTCTATATCCCTCTGCTTCTGATTTATTTCACTTTGTTTAAAAGGGGGCATCAAGGTGGGTAGCCGCTCAGTATTATCGATCTTCTTCATCCTTTTCCTATCCGGGTGTTCCCTGCTCCCAACCCGTATTGTCAATGAGGTCGGGATGATACAGGGTGTGGGCTATGATTTGGCCGATGAAGGAGAGATTGAAGGGACCGTTGCCTATCCAGTCTTTAAGAAAGAAGGTTCAACAACCGAAGTCAAATCAGCATCCGGATATTCCAGCAAGGAAATAAGGGAAAAATTAAATAATGAAACACAGCTTCGTTTAGTCAGCGGACAGCTCAGGCTGGCTCTTTATGGGAAGTCACTGGCAGAAAGCGGGATCAATGATTTTATCGATACCTTAAACCGGGATCCCTTTATCGGAAGCATCGTTCAATTGGCGATTGTGGACGGGGAAACGAAAGAGCTAATGAACCTGAATAAATATCAGAGTGAGAATATTGCCATTTACCTCCAGGAAATGCTGGATCAAAACATGGAGTTCGGAACGCTTCCAAAAACCAATCTGCAAACTTTTTTATTTCAATTATTTCAGACAGGTCAAGATGCATACTTACCTTTATTAAAAAATGTGAATGGTACCATCAGAATAACTGGTTTAGCGGTTTTTAAAGATGATAGCTTTATTGCTTCCATTCCAAGGGAAGACATATTTATGTTCAAAACATTGCTTAAAAAGAACAAAAACAATGGTACGCAGGCGTTTGTGCTGGAAAATGGGGATAAGGTGGTACTGGAAACCCTTTATTCAAATCCTAAATATAAAATAAATATGGTTCAGGGAAAGCCGGAGTTTTCCATTCACCTAAAAATGAAAACAAAACTTCAGGAATATTCTTCATCTGAGAAAAAAAGACAGACTTTCGATAGTAAGAAATATCAGGATAAAGTAGAGAAGGAACTAGAAAAAAAAGCTCTTACTTTCATAAATAGGCTTAAAGAGGAGCAGGTTGATCCTCTAGGGCTGGGAGCAAAATTCAGGGAGCATGACCGTGCCTTTGATGAACAACAATGGAAGATGCATTACCCAAATGTCAAAGTGTCCATAAAAGCCGATGTGGAAATAGAGCAGACTGGAACAATCAATTAACTGGATCAAAAAAAGCTGCCTGATCAGCAGCTGATTATGAAGGCTTTTGTGCCCAAGTGGTACGAAACTTGAACATCGAAATGATCATGACTGAAGATAAGATAATGGCTCCGCCGTCCGGCAGGATCCCTAACACGCCATAAACGTCATTAACTGCTGTCCACATTGATGAAGGAATCATAATAGGACCAGTGGCTTGCGTGACATTAACGATTAAGATGATACACCATAATATTTTTGAGCGGCTATTTAAAGCCAATATACCTAACGCATTTCCAGCAATGTATAAACACCCGACAATCCTAAAACCAAATGTGAATTCGATTGCTTCACCAGCAGGATCCGCTACTCCCGCCATTTGCATCATGGTTTCAATAAGTGTCGGATTTATAATAATAAAATTGTGAATGGCTGTCCCCATGGTAAAAAGAATGGAACATAAAAAAATGGTCATTTGCAGCTTTTGGGTTGCAGCTGAATCTGTTAATTGATGTTTCACTTGTGGCATTTATCTTCATCCTCTTCCTGACTCTTTATATATCAAATGTAACATGGTCCATTTATAGTATCGTGAGCCTCCGGTTCAATTTTTATCTAAGTCTTGGGATTTAGTCTATCGCAGGAAATGGACCAGAAGCTGTTCCTTAATAAAAGCCCTTTTGTTCTAGAAAAAAAAAATCCGCCAATCAGACAGCCAATATTCGCACTTTTTTTGTCACCCATAGAAAAAAGCCTTTCTCAGCGAAAGGCTTCTCTAATCTGCAAAGTATGGCCTATTAGAATCATTACCCTCTATGTTTTATCAGAAATAGGTGAGAAAGTGGGACAGAGGGACAGGTGTAATGTCCCTCCCTAGTTCGGACTCACCCACGAGATTTTCGCTTTTTGTGTCTGAAGCTCCTCCAGCCCAATGGTAAAAAGCATCAAAAAAAGTGCACAGATTCATTCTGCACACCAGCTCCCCGCCTTACACCAACCCTATTTATTTTTGCCTTCCATTTTAAAAAGGATCTGATCCAGCTTTTCTTCCATTCGCTTTAACCTGTCGTTTCTTCTCTTGAAAATAAAAAAGAAGATGACGAGAATTCCAGGAATGGCCAATAAAAAGGCAAAAGCTGAAATATAAAATCTCCGGCATTCCATCCGGCCAGAGCCAATGTGAACAAATTCATGATGGCTCCCCTTTCCGGGATGACATGGTTAAGGTATATAGCTGCCTGAGGGATACTACTAGAGCAAAAACAGCCAAAGCATTGGTTACGGAAAAGAAATCTATGTCCGTCAACATGTTTCTGATCATTAATAATATTGCTATGACAGAAATGATAATGGCCGAATAAAAATCAAACCTGCTGCTATTTTCTTTCAAAACCGGCTCCACCCCTTTTTGTAAGTTTACGATTTTGCAGGAGAGAAAGTTTCATGTTCAGCCATAAAAAGGGACAGGTTCATTTTCCCCCATCCCTCTGGGACAGTTGACCTGTCCCGTTGTCCCACTTGCACTATTTCTCTTTCAACATTGAATACTTACGATAAGCTTTATAGAAACTGATGCAGAAGAACACAGCCATAAAGAGTGGAAGCAGCCTTAAAAGGACAAATGGAGCTCAAATAAAAAGGCTTTCCAAAATAAGGAACCTTCCATACTCCAAAGACCTTCTGCTAAATACAAGCCTGAATCCTTATAAATCATATAAGAAAAAAACAATAACAGTAACCCTAAACCAGATGAATAACCCATCAGCCTTTTATAATAATGACTCTCTGATTGGCGATCCGAGAAGATTTGGCTTTGTCCATCATCCTCTTTTTGCCAATATCGAATTCCGCCAAGCCATGGCCCATCTATATAAGCCCAGCCAAAATCTTCATATAATCCTTTGTAACCTTCAAATTTTTTCTTTGAAAAATAATCCTGATAATCGAGCCGCATCACATATTTCTTGTCTGTTTTTTCGAAAGTGTATATGCCCAAACCGCTAATATTTGTGCAGCGATAGCCTTTTTGCAATTGTTCGTTCAGCCAGTGCTCCTCTTTTTCAATATCAAAAAACATCTTAAATCTTTTCATTCGATTCACTTCCTTCGTACAGGGATAAAATATGCAGCAGCCTGTTTTGTTCGACTTTCAAAATTTTGCTTCCTTCCGCAGTTATCATATAAACTTTTCTCCGGCCTGACTCTCCAACAGGTTCGATCCAGCCATGCTTATTCAAGTTCTCAATCGCACCGTATAATGTACCAGCTGCTAAAATAACAGTGCCATTACTTATCTCTTCTATCTTCTGCATCACGGCATAGCCATGGAGCGGCTCACGCAGAGCCAATAAAATGTAATGCATGGTTTCAGACAACGGTAATAATTTATGTTTCATATTCCCACCCTCTATTCAGTTCAGCTATATAGTTCAACTTAATAACAAGATAATACAGTTTAACTGAATAGTCAACAACCATTTCATCTTAGTCAAAGGAACTTTAAGTAACTATTTAAAAAAGCCGCTTTCCTTACGTAAGGGAAAGCGACTTTTGGTGTAGTTTATTCATTTAAATGGCCCCATTGTTGAACACAAGTTAAACCTTGTATCTGCCAACTTGCTCTCGCTGGTGAAAGAAGAATAAATGGCAAAAATACATCAATCTCTATCAGCAGCCATTGGAGGCTGTTCAAACCATCCTTTTTCAAGCATGATCTTTGCAGCACTCTGGACAAAATGTGAATTTTTCATTGTTGCCTTCAAATAAACCATCCCTACATCTCGCCGGCCATTGACCGCCACTGAATTTCCGAAGGCTCTAAGTTTTATTGAAAACATATCCATCTTATGGAAAATCATGATTTTATCAGAAAAAGGCGAGAAAGTGGAATTGGTTATTAAGTCATCCAGATAAGGTGGAGAAGGCAAATCTTCATCATGCAGTTTTTGCCTATAACTTTCAATATTTGTTGTGGTAATTTCTTTTCCCTTCTCAAACAATTTGCGTATCTTTTCATCCTTTGCCACTTGGGCAAATGCCAAAATGAGCGCTTTACTTGTCACATTATTTTCAATATTATCGTAAAAATGGGCGATTTCCATTGCATGCAAAGGGCGTTTATCTCCAAGGTAGCCGGTTAAAAAATCTTTATGCACAAATTCCGCTTTCTCAGGAACTGGAATGATTGGGGGTTTAATGATCAGCCCTTTATGTATTAATATATCTTTGATTTGCTCCATTAAGTCCATGGTGCTATCCATGCAATGCCTAAAAAATTCCTTTACGTCCTTTCTGTACATAAGAGGGATAGCAATACTATAGATACTCAATCCGGCTTTAGCCGCATACTTTAAATAGTGGACGTAAAATTCATCCATAAACAGTCTGGGAGCACCTAAATTTACATCCTCTTCCGTAAAACCTTTAGGGATGGGAAACCCCTCTTTCTTGAAAATATCTTTAATGGTCTCCAAAAATTCTTCTGACAGCTGCAGGGCATTTTCCAATAAGCTTTTAATGTCTTTATCTTCAACATGCTCCAGAAAATACTTTAAAAAACATGATGCCATGCTGTTTCCCATATATGTGGCCCATAGCTTGCCCATTTCTGCTGATGTTAATTGTTCCGAGCTATTCGGATTATGAGAACTTAATTTAATGAGTTTAATTTTTTTCATGACAATCCCTTCTTTTTTACTTACTATCTCCTTTCTTTAAATTCGTATACTTTAAATTTTGTCATAATTAAAGCTGCTATTTTGGGATGATAGGGTTAGATGTCAAGCAAAAGACAAATTCAATGGGAACAATGATTCGGGTTAAATGAAACTTATTTCAAGGGGAAACCGTACAAATAGTTATAAGCAAAAAGGGGCTGGAAACATTGTTTGAATATAAGTTCGTTAAAATAGAGTTTAAAATACTGTCTGGTAAACCTAAAGAAGATTACCGAGAAGTAATTCAAAGTCATGCAGAAAAAGGATGGCGTTTTATTCAAGTATTCTCTCCTGACTTTGTAACTTCAGGGGTTGCGGCAGGTACTTATTATGAATTAATTTTTGAAAAACCTTTGGAGAAGATGAAAAAGTAACCCGATTTCACACACTTAACTAACTCAGCACTAGATTTTAGAAAATAAATTAAAAATGAATGGAGGATTCCAATATGACAAGTACCACTCTATTATTAATAGCTTTGGCATCTATAGTTATATGGATATCATTATCCATAGAGCTAATGAAGCCTTCAAATGAGCAGAATAGCCGAAAAATAGTTATTTTAACAGCTGCAGGTTCTGTATCAACTTTAGTTCTAACCATTCCACTTCTTCAAAATATCTTTTTTTAGGAAAAAGGAAAGTTAGTATGTACACTTCAAATGGAAACCGCTGTCCATGTCTCAATAAGCCTCAACTTATATAAGAAAAGGGAGCTGCCGATCCCCACTGGATTAACAACTCCCCGCTTACTTATGGAATAGTATCTTCCTGTTATTTGGAAATGAGATATTTTTCTTTAAAATTGACCAAAGACGTGCCTGCTTCGGGCTCTATTTGTAAATTCCGCCTCTCTATTTGCAATTTCATCCTCTCTATTTGCAGGTCCACTCCATCTATTTGCAAAACCATTCTTCCCGCGCTGACTGCACTCGACTATTTGCAAATTCACCCATTCTGTTTGCAATTTTGCTCTCTCTATTTGCAGGTCCACTCCATCTATTTGCATATTGATATTCAATTTGCAAAAAAAGCTTTCCTATTTGCAAATTCAGCGTTCTATTTGCAGATCCTCACCATCTATTTGCAAAATCCCCTCCAGCCAGCAGTCACCCCAAAAAGAAAACCCGGCTCCTCCAAGGAAGCCGGGTTTCCCCATACTATTATTTATCTTTCTTTCCTTTCCCTTTACCAGGCTTTGCCGGGCCATCAGGGGTTTCGTGGTTTTGCGGAGGCTGTTCGCCTTTTTTCAGCTTGTACAGTTCGACCGTTTTGGTTGTTTTGTTGCCGGCCAGGTCCTCTGCTTCAAACGTGAAGACGTTTAAGCCTTCTTTCAATGATAGTTTAATCTTTTTGAATTCCTTTTCGATGCCTCTCATTGCATAAGGCTCCTGGAATTCCTGGTAGAATAGTTCGCTGCCGTCCTGGTAGAAGCGAAGCTGGTCAAAGTTATCTGTCACGGTGATGTTGATGACAGGGTCTTTCTTGTTATGCTTAATGTATTTGCTTGAAGGCAGTCCATCAATATCAACCGTCGGGCCAGTCGCATCGACGATGATTGTGCGCTTGAAAGAGATCGCATTATTTGCAGTATCCACAGCCTTCACTTCCAGGCTGTGAACACCATCTTCAAACGTCATCACTGTTTCAAATTCATATTGACCTTTTTCTTCGTTGTAAGTTGTCTCAATAGGTGTTCCGGCAATGGTGAATTCCTTCATGCCAGACTCTTCTTTAATATGGCCGCTGACAGTCAGTTCATTGGTGTTGTACACTTCAAGGGCCTCAGGCTCTTCTAGGTACACGTATGGAACAGTCTTGTCATTGCTCACTTCGCCCACTTCCACAGTTGCTTCGGAAGAGTTGCCGGCAAAGTCATAGGCTACAACCTTAACATTGGCGCCGACTTCCAATTCTTCCGGAAGATCAAATTCTTCTGTATCCCCGCTTAGTGCTTCATCCAGAATAGACTCTTCATCTACGAAAATATCAATATACGAAATGCCTGAGCCTTCAGGGTTGTCAGCAGCTTCCAGCTTTAATGCTGTGTTGCCTTCGATAAGGTCAGCCTGAACGCTTGGCGCAGCCGTGTCCACTTTTACAGGGATTTTCACGGATTGCCATTCTGCCCCTGCATAGTCGATGACAGACTTAATCTCGTAATAGTACTGTCCATCCTCGGCAAGCTGGTTGCTGACTTTTCCATCCCAGCCCCAAGACGGATTTAGCGTATAATTCGCACTCCGGCCGCCATCAAAATAATGCTTGCGGAGGCTGTTTTCCGTACGCAGCTTACGTAACGTTTTTCCATCCTCATCTGTAATCGCGAATTCTACTTGTTTCGCATTTCGCAAGAATGAAAGAACCGGAATCAATTGATCCTGAACTTTGTCCCCGTTCGGTGAAATCGCGATTGTTTCACCGCTGAATGCATCGTTTACCGGATCATATCCTAAGTAAGAATAGCCCTCGGCAGTCTCAGAAACAGCTCCTGCCATTCCGTAGAAGGAACTCTCATCATACTTCATGCCATCAAGGATTGGAGCCTTGTCCCAATCTCCCTTGAAGCCAACATAAGGAACCGTTAATTGCGGGTTCACGTCAGTTGAGTCTGTCAAAGTGACATACCCTTCAACAAAATATCCATTCGGGAATACCTCGTTGATGTCACTAGGAGTTTCCCAGTTTCCTGTCTTCGAAGGATCTAACACTTTTGCATTGCTGACATCCACACTTACTTTAAAGCTTACAGATCCATTCGCAGGAACGGTTACCTCTGCAGAATCCTGGCCTTCCACTTTTACAGAAGCATCTAAAATGTTCTGAGCTTCAAGCTCATCCGCTGCCCAGCCCATTTCTTCATAGGCTGCAAAATCAGTCTGCAGATTCGCTGCTACATCGTAAGCCACATCTTCATTACTGAAGTTTTGTGCTTTTAATGTGAATTCAAATGTATTGCCAACCTCTTTTAAAGCCACTTTCCCTTCATTCGTTGAAGTCTCCGTTACGATAACCGGAGATGCTAACGCCGAATGAAGCTGCATGATGCCGGAACCTTGTCGGCGTGGGGAATAAGGGATATTCCATTCAAATGCACTGTTGACGGTTCCTTTATCAATGACTGGTGCCGCTGTATTCATCATGAGGTTCTTCGCTACGTTGACACGGTCAAAGCCGGTTACGCCAAATTCTGTATCCACACGCTCAAGAACAAGTGCCGCACCTCCGGAAACGTGAGGAGCTGCCATGGAAGTACCGCTCATCATACCGTACTGGTTATTCTCAAGAGTAGAGTAAATTTGTCCGCCCGGAGCTGTAATCTCAGGCTTAAAATCCAGGTTAGGCGTTAATCCCCATGAAGTGAAGGCGCTCATTTTGCCTGCTTCAGGATTTGCTGATTTTGTTTTTTCTCCGTTAAAAGAAAGCGTGACTGTCTCGCCATCCTGAATGGCTGCTGCAAGCTTGTCTCCATCTGTCTTAAGCATGAACAGCTGCGGGATGGTAATGGACGGATCGCTTGCCATGTTGACATAACCGTCAGCATTATTGTAAATAATGACGCCAACAGCACCAGCTGCCTGAGCATTCATCGCTTTATCAACAAATGCCAATTCTCCGCGCTTGATTAATGCGTATTTTCCAGCAACTCCGGAAAGCTCTTCAGGTTTGCCCAGTCCGCCGTATGCCACCTCAAATGTTTTCTGTTCAACATCGTTCGGATGGACATTGCCAGCTGATAAAAACGCAGCTTTTCCGGACTCTTCACCGAATTGATAGTTCACTGCATCGAGATCCATGAAGCTATTTTCAATGGATGCTACTTGCAAAGAATCATAGGATACACCAGGTGATCCGCTAACGCCGATATCCGGGTTTTCACTGCTTGGATTCGCAAATCCATTTCCAAAGTGAGCAGAGTTCCCCGCAGAAATAGACATTAAAATGCCGTTTTCCACTGCTCTGGCAATCGCTTTTTGCTCAGCTGATTCAGGGCTGACGAATCCAGCTGTAGAACCAAGGCTCATGTTCAGTACATCTGCTCCAAGTACAATCGCATCATCAATCGCCTTTACATAAATATCACTGTATGTAGAAGGCATATTCGGATCATTTCCGAATACTTTAAGCGCAAGGATCTGGGCTTCAGGTGCTACCCCTTTAATGCCGCCGTTCTCCTCATCACCATTCGCTCCGACAGTTCCGGCAACGTGCATTCCATGCATGGAAGCATCCGGGCCTATATCACGGATTGTGTCATTTTCATCCATATAGTTGTAACCATATGGTACTTTTTCAGAATAATATTTTCCAAGAAGGCCGTTATCTTTTTTAAACTTGGAGATTTCCGCCTTCGTTAATTCCTTTTCTGATTCATCGGCTAAAACCATATCACGGTGAGAAGGATCCATACCGGTATCAATGACACCGACTACCATGCCCTCACCTTTAAAGCCATAATCACGCCAAGCTTCCTGAGCTTGTACGAGCTCTTTACTGTATAGCATATCCGGTTTTTCCTGCGGCTTTTCGTACTCGTTTACCACTTGTACTTCCGCCACTTCCGGCATTTCTTCTACAAGCTCAATATCGCCATACATCATCTCAGCACTAAAGCCATTTACGATTGTAGTAAAGCTTTCGCGCTCAATCATCTTCACTTTATTCTTTTTGGCACGATCCTTTACCTTCTGCTGTTCAGACAGCTTTTCATTTTTCAGCTTCTGCTTTGTTGCATCTGGAAGTTCTTTATACTTCTTCTTTTGCTTTTGGGCATAAAGGACAGATGGCTCTGTCTTCATCTCCACGATGACCCTGACAATATCTGTTTTCTTGTATTGCTTGTCCAGATCACTTTTCTTTATTTCCTGGATGGTCTTGCGGTTTTCTTCTCCTTTGGTGTTCGGTGTTTTCACAGGCACAACGGCTGCAGATACCGAACTGGAGAAGATTAACATGAACATTAATAAGGCCACTGCTGATCTTTTAATCCTCATTCCCTACCTCCTAGTTATATTATTCTGAATTTTTTTAATACACTATAAAGGTACCAAAACCAAAATTTTCATATAAGGATCAAAAGACCTGATTAGCAACTTTTATAACAGGAAATTAGATCTATTTTTCTCGAAAAATGCTGTAGAAAAATTTCATATTTTAACAGAATTTGAGACTTAGCTGGGACAGAGGGACAGGTTCTTTGTCCCGATAAAGGGCACTGCTAAAAAAGGCATAAACCAGACAGCATCAGATGGGCTGGTCTATTTGCAAGTTTTAAGATTCTATTTGCAGATTCAGGCTTTCTAATTGCAGGTCCTGTCCATCTATTTGCAGATTGATATTCAATTTGCAATTAAAGCTTTCCTATTTGCAAATTCAGCGTTCTATTTGCAGGTCCTATCCATCTATTTGCAAAATCCATACCTCTGCAGATTCCATTTATCAAAACACTCATTAAAATGGATATTTATGTTAATATATTACTTGGGTTCCTTAAACCGATCCAGCTTTATGATATTTTCATGCTGTCTAAAAGAATAAGTACCATACAAAGAATAACAATAAGCATCCAGAACACATCCGCAGCAAAGTTCATACTACTACCACGATTTAAGTATTTGCCCTATTTTAAAAGGAAAGCGGTGAAAAAATTGAGTAAGAATAAACGAATATTACTAAGTCTATTTGCCATCCTCATTTGCCTTGCGCTATTTGTGATTGGAATCCTATTTGCCGAAAAAATGCCTTTACTTACCGTGCTGGGGATCGCCGGACTTAGCGGAATCTATTATGTTGTGTTCCGGCTTGTGAAGACATCAGCGGAGATAGAAAAATAGCTTAGATGAAAAGGAGATACACATGAATACATTTAAAAATATCATAGCCACAAAAGAAGAATTTGCGTTTTTTCGGGAGGAAATCGGCCAGCCGAGTGCGCGTGCCGCCGGCAAAGTTATTTCTTTCATCGATGAGCACTGCATTAATTTTATTTCCAAGTCGCCTTTTTTAACGATGTCCACTTCAGATGCAGCCGGGAAATGTGATGTTTCGCCAAGGGGTGATGCCCCTGGGTTTGTGACAGTTCTTGATGAGCAGCATCTATTTATTCCGGAACGGCCGGGCAATCGAAGAATGGATACCGCTCATAATCTTATCGAAAACCCCAATATTGGTCTTCTTTTTCTCATACCAGGGCTTGGAGAAACACTAAGAATTAACGGTAAAGCGTACATATGCCGTGACCCGGAGCTTTTAGAAATGAGTATAGCCAATGGACGCACTCCGCTATTTGGCATTTTAGTAGAAGCAGAGGAATGTTTTATCCATTGTGCAAAAGCATTGATCCGATCGGGGTTATGGAACGGGGAGTCATGGCCAGCAAAAGAAGCCCTTCCTTCTGCCCCTGCTATGCTGGCAGCCCATACCAACCTGCCGAATCAAACCGCTGAACAAGTGGCGAAGGATCTTCAGGAAAGTTATAAACACAGATTGTATTAAGGGTAAATAAACGATGCGGAAAAATGAACCTGAACAGATTTGCTGGTTACATTGTATTTAGCATATTAACTCAAAACAAAAATCGGCAGCTTTTTTTGCTGCCTTTTCTTATGGTTTTTACCCCTCCTCATGTAAAGAGTGTTCCAGGTTACCTAGTGACCCAGATGTTTTTCGTACTGAACAAGTAATCTCATGTAATCAGCTGGCGGTTTTATGTCCGGCTTTAATTGTTTAACGATTTTAAGGGCTGAGTCATGCTTTAATCCATATCTCTGCATATAAAAAGCAGTAATAACAAAACCCAAACGCTCTTTGCCAATGGTATCATGTATTAAAATTCTATGTTTTAACTCCATAAGATGATTTAACTGTTTCATAAGTCTAAGAACCCATTCTATAGTAGGAGCAACCCGAACATTAAGTGGAGCCCAAATCATAATTCTCCCAAAAAAATCAAAAGGAGGCTGGTCTGGTTTAGTTCTTAGATTAACAATTGCAGTTATATTTTTTTTTATAAAATCCCAGTCTGCTGAAGAAATCTTCCCGCCGATATAGAGCCTTTTTGGAATCATTTCAATAAAACTCATTTTTGACTCACCTCTTTTCATCCAACTCCTTCTAAAAAATAAAAAGGCAGCCAAGACTGCCCTTTCTCTACTCCTATTGAGTTTAAAATTAATGCCGAATGCAAATTTACCTAAAGCCCATCAGTATTAATCAAAGTCATTTTCTTCTTCAATTTTTAATACTTTTCCTGTTTTTGCAATAATCTCTACCTCGAATAATCTGTTATCTGGTGTTAAAATAAAAACTTCATAAACTAAGACACCATTTTCTAAATCCATATCTACATGTTGAATTTGTCCCGGTACATTTTTAAGAGCGATCTCTTGAGCCTGCTCCTTTGTAATTCTTTGTCTATATATTGGTTTGGGGTTGCCATAATAATAATTTTCATACATTTGAAAATTCCCTCCTCATCCTTACATAATTCAACCTCTTTTATCCATATGTATGTGACAAACTAAAAGTGCTAATCCATATCTTTTTTAACTTACCTCAGTTTGTTCAAAAAGAAAAAGCCGCCAAAGATGGCAGCCGTTCTTAAAGCAATATTTGTACAATCAAATTTCAGTCTATATCGCTTCTATACTTTTCAGGTAATAACTCCATTACATTACACTTTACCAGTTCACTGTTATAAGAAATGATTACATCAGTTTCTTTGCCGTAATCACTAATTAACTCTCGACACATCCCACAAGGAGCAACCACCCAGCATGTCTCTATATCCTCGTGTGGGTGAGGATGAGCTACTGCTACTATCGTTTCAAATTCGTGTTCTCCTTCTGATATAGACTTACCAATAGCCATTGCTTCACCACATACGGTTATTCTCCCAACATTCGCTTCAACGTGTACTGCTGAAAATACATTACCAGATGTTGTTCTGACTGCTGAACCAATGTGGTGCCGCCCATACCTATAATTTTTTTCAATGACTTTTTCTGCTTCTTTTATCAATTCATAGTCTTTAGCTTCTAAAGGTTTTACTTTTAACAAAATAGTTCTCCTCCATCTACTAGTCCACCGGTATCAATACATATCCTTCTGAGTAAAATTCCAAAACGCCACAGCCAGGCAGCCGGCCGTCCAAACTCCAAGCACTGTTAGCGAAAACGGCAGGGACATCCCTTCAATCGGCGGAGCCTGGCCTTCCAGGTAGTTAATCAGATCAAAGTTCAAGTTCACCAGGTATTTGGAGCTCGTCCAGCTTGAGCCGAGGGAAGACAGCAGGGTGCCTGCGATTAACACAGCCATCATGGACCCAATTCCCGTGGCTGTATTTTTCACCAGGACAGAGATCATCAGGCTTATTGTTCCAACGACCGCTGTCACCACCCATGCAAGCCCGGCTGACATCAGCAGGTATTTCCACATCGGCAGGGTATGGATATACTCTGTTGAAAATTCACCAGTTGCAGAAGCTTGAAATCCTGTTAAAATAGGGGCGGTCCAGCCGTCATATCCGAGGACGATCCCTGAAATCCCATAGCAGACGATCACCGTAGCCGCCATCAGCATGGAAGTATACAGCAACACCGTCAGCCATTTGGCCATCAGAATCCGCCACCGCCTAACCGGCCGGGACAATAAGGTTTTGATCGTGCCGTCATTGTACTCTCCGCTCACAATATCTGCCATGATAATAATAATGAATAACGGCAGGACAAGTGTGACTCCCTGCGATAAAAAGATGCGGATAAACGTAGGGGCTCCAGGATAGTTCGGGTTGATATCGTTGTCCAGATAATACTGCTTTTGCTTCAGATCAAATTCGAGGAACTGTCTGAATTCGTCCTGGATTCCGCTTGATGCCAGCCGGTTTTGCCGGTCGACAATTTCCTGCTGAAGCTCCACCCGCCAGTCCAGAGTGCCCTGCTTTTCAATTTTCTCCTGTATCTCCCGGTATTGGGCATATGTAAACATCGACACCAGTATGACTAAAATCAGGATGACAACCGGCAGGCGCTTTTTGGAGGCTATTTTCATCACTTCATTCCGAATCAGGCCAAGCATATTTGGATTAGACAATATGATCGCCTCCTGTCAAACTGATAAATAGATCCTCCAATGTCTGCACTTTCCTTTCAATCGTCCATACCTCAATGCCCGCTTTCATTAGGGCTTCATTGAGGATTGAGGTTTTGCTTTCATCCATCAGCGTATGTATCGTATGGTCATCGGACAGTTCTGCCGCCTGGACATGCGGGGATTCCTGTAAAATAGCTAGCGCACGGAAAGAATCACTGACTCTCCAGTCCACACCGGCAGACAGTGCACCAACCAGATCACTCACACTGCCAACCTTTACGATTTTTCCATGGCTCATAATAGCCACGCGATCTGCCAGCAATTCGATTTCACTTAAAATATGACTGGATACGAGAACCGAAAGACCCGTTTCATCGACCAGCTTTCTGATAAACAGGCGAAGATCCTTGATTCCCATCGGGTCCAGTCCATTCGTTGGTTCATCCAGTATCAGCACATCCGGCCGGCCCAGCAATGCCTGAGCAATCCCCAGCCGCTGCCGCATCCCTAAAGAATAGGTCCGCACCTGATCATCGATTCTGGCTGTCAGATCCACCAGATCAATGACTTCCTGTATCCGTTCTTCATCCACACCGGGAAGCATACGGGCAAACATCTGCAGATTTTCACGGCCGCTTAAATACTTATACAGCTCCGGATTTTCGACGATGGAACCAAGGCGCTGCATCGCCTGAACAAATTGTTTTCTCACATCGTATCCGCAGATGTGAATCTTTCCGGACGTTGGCTTAATAAGCCCGACAAGCATCCGGATCGTAGTGGTTTTCCCGGCGCCATTCGGACCGAGGAATCCAAAGACTTCGCCTGGATAAATGTCAAATGATATATTATTAATAATTGTTTTCTTTCCAATAATCTTCGTTACATTTTCTAATTGTACTGTTGGCTTTAAACTCACAGCATCACCCCTGTTCTATTCTAACTAAATCTTCGAACAATAACTCTTTTGAATACTCCAGTTTGGAAAAAAATTGATACAATCAAATTAGAAGGAGAGGTCAAAACATGAAAAAATGGATGTGGCCGTTATTTTTAACCCTATCCCTTGCCCTGACAGTTCTGTTTGGCTATGGACTTGCCAGTGCCTATATGGATGTTACCAGCCCGCCCCAAGGAAAAGCTTTGGAGAAAACCGAAGAAAATCCTGCCACACCCGGCGATGCCTATGTCGCCCTTGGAGATTCATTAACGAGAGGTGTCGGCTCGTCGAATGGAGAAGGTTTTGTCTCGCTTGCTGGAAAAGAGCTTAAAGAAAGAAATATCGTAGATCGTTTTCAAAACCTTGGGGTGCGTGGCGCCAGAATTGAAGATTTATTAACGCAGCTCGAACAGAAGGAAGTCCAGAGATCTATTAAAGAAGCCAAAATAATCTCCATCACCATTGGAGGCAATAACCTTTTTAATAGCGGGAAGATCCTGGAGAAATATTCAGAGGAAACCGCCCTGGGCATTGTGGACACCGAAATTCCGAATCTGGAGAAAACATTCAAAAGCATTCGCGAAACCAATCCGAATGCCGTCATCGTCTATATGGGACTTTATAATCCTTTCAAGCAATCGCCCAACGGTGATTCATTTGATTCCATCATCCAAAAATGGAATGAGTCTGCCCGGACATTAGGATTGAAATACCGTGTTCAGATAGTGGATACCTTCAATCTGGTTACAGATGCCAAACGTGACCTGTCCAGTGATGTCTTTCATCCGAATGATGCCACTTATCAGGAGATGGCTGAAAGCCTTTCACTTGTTTTTGAGAAAAATATCGTTGAATAAACTGAAAGGTGAATCTGCAGCAGATGTGCAGATTCACCTTTTTTGCTATAAATCTACTCTTCACAAATCTCTAATATCCGGTTTATTGGACTGTACCCGGTTGATATTCAGAACCTTTGGATCTGCTGTATCGGTATTGTCTATTTTGCAGATGTTGCACCATCTGCCTTTTACTTTTGAAGTTAACGGAACTTCTATATCATCTCCGTTGCCGGTTTTGACGAGGACGCGGCCGTCGTACCTGGCAAAGTTCTCCCCTTTTGAAATAAAGCCGAGAAACCGGAAAATATTCGTGGCAATGATGACTGAGTCCAAATCCTTCAGTGTTTTGATCGTCAGGTTTTCTGAATTGTTTCCAGACGTGTTTCCGACACCGGAGTCTCGATCAAGCTTAATAAATGGAGAGGCATGGAACCCGCCCTTATTGCCAAAATAAATATGTCCAAACTGGCCTGTTTTGGTTTTATAAAAAGCGTGCAGATCCAAATCAACACCCTTTGTCCATTTTAGCCTGACTTTAACATTTTCAATTTTGGCTGCCTTTCTGAGTGAAACCCCTTCTCCGGGTTTATCCAGCGTGATTTTCCCAAGCTTAATCGGCTGCTGCTGAACAGCTGGCTCCGGCACTATAGGCGGTTCGGGTTTTGCTGCAGTCTCTTGTAAAATAGGAGTTTCGATTTCCAGCGCGGGTGCCGCCTCAAAAGCGCCGCTCTCCTGCTCCTCTTCCACTTCAATGCCAAAATGATTGCACAGTGCAGCAAGTCCGCCGGAAAAACCGCCGGTATTGGCTGAAAACTTCCAATCTCCGTTTCTATTATATAATTCACCCAATACTAAAGTGTTTTCAATCGTAAAAGATCCCAGCTTATATGTAAGCAGTTCTTCCCCTGTTGCTGCATTGCTGAATAAAATAGAAGCATTGTTCATTTCTGAGAAAGTCTGATTTTTTTTATCACCTTCATAGATGGTCAGCGTAAAAACAAGCTTTTCGATAAATGGTGTTATTAAAGGCAAATTAATGTGAAATATTTCTGTGCTTCTGCCCGTCTCTGCAACCACAGAATGCTGTACAGATTGATCCGTTGAAACACTATTGCCATAAAAAATCATGGAGGAATCATCAGGGCAATGCCCATTTTGGTCAGCCATGAATACAGCTGCATCTATATCATAAGCATCAGGACTTTCCCAGTTGATCCGGATAGCAAGCTGCGATAAGTCTGGCCTTGTTTTTGTTAAATCAATACGGGAACCTTTTTGAATGTCGGCTGTCATATTTTCTGCTCCTTTATTACCTGTTTACTGATATGATAGCTCATTCCACCAATAACTTCCAGATTCAAAGATATCTCCTGCAGGATTTATGGGCAGCTGTCATCTTCCCATCGCCCTGTATAAAAGTCTGGTACATTAGTTTATTTTTGACCGCCACCAGCCAATGCCCTCTTAACTTCCCGAACAAATCGTGTTTCAGCATCCAGCATAATGAGATGATCGGTGTCTTCAAAAATGACGATATCCGTAAATGGATGAATTGCCTTCATATGAGAAGCATAATCCAGTGAAAATTCTTTATCGGTATTTTCATTTAAAGCAATCATCAGTGTTATGTTTACTTCTTCTGGTATTCCAGCCGCTATTTCTTCCGGGTTCAATTCCCATTCAGCCTTCATGTATCCCAGCTGTCCATCGTCATTAATTTTGTATTGATATTTCTTTTCGGCATCATTCCAGACAATTTGATCCAGAACGGCCTGCTCGATGGATGGATTCCATAAAGAAGGATTATCCCCCTTCATAAACTCGATAAAGCTGGATTGGCTTTCGAAGATATGATCGGGCATCGTTCCATTTTCAATATCTGACCATGATAAACCCTCTGTCTTACTGAATGGATAGTATCCTCCATCCACTAAAATTAAATTCTTCACATTTTGATACAGACTTGTATAAACCAGGGCAACGGACGCCCCGATAGAGCTCCCCGCCATACATACCTTACTGCTTAACCCAAGCGAAGCAATTAGCTCATGGATTTCCCTCGATACCTCTTCAAAGGAATAGTGATCTAACGCGTTACTCTTACCATGGCCAGGCAAGTCAATTAAAATTAAATAATAGGAATCTTTCAAGCCATCAACAACCGGTTCCCAAATCTTATTTGTCCAGCATAAACCATGGATAAAAACGATCGGCGGATTTGAACGATCCCCTGCTGTGACATAATGAATATGGTTTGTCATCATTTAACTCCCTTTCTTTTTTCCTCCCGCTGTGCTTCCCATTACATGCAAAAGAAGCCCTTCCGGCCGGAACTGCTTTTCTACCATTTATTATTCCACTTATTCCTGTTATTTTGATATTCGCCCCTGAAAATATAATCAGCACTTTTATCTGCGCTCCATTGGGCCAAAAACGTGGAAATTGTCATAAATATCCCGCCTTATCGGAAAGTAGAGTTGTGTTTATTTTCTAAATATTACCTCTATTTTAACATAAATTCCCTTTCGGGCAGCATAAAAAATAACCTTGACCTCTTGGATCAAAGTTATCAGATTCTTACTCAAACTTCCCGGCACATTCCCGAATCGCTTCACCTTCAAACGTAAAAATGCCGCTTCTTGGTGGTTTCACGGATTGAATCATGGCTTGAGCCAATATTTCTGTCGGCAGCGGTTCCTGAGAACGAAGCAGTCCGAATTTATTAAAAAACTTTACGGCTTTCATTCCGGCAACCTCCATGGTTCTATCACTATTTTTTCGTACCAGCACAGGCGGCTTAAAGATTGTCACACCAGGAAACCCTAAATCTTTTACCGATTCTTCCAGCTGCCCCTTCATCCTTGGATAAAATAAGGGAGAATTAGGCGACGAGCCTCCTGAAGATACCAAAACATAATGACTGACATGGTTTTCTCTGGCTATGTTGGCAAACTGATATTGGTAATCGTAATCGATTTTCCATTGCGCTTCCTTACTGCCCGCAGCTTTTAAGGTCGTTCCCAAACAAGAAAACAAGACATCGCCTTTCACGGAATGCTTCCATTGTTCGGATTGATCAAAGTCAATCACATGCACCTTTAATTTCTCATGCTGGATAGGAAGACCCCGCCTGACAAAAACATCTACCTGATGAAAGGACTCATCTTCCAGCAGCAAATCCAGCAGGTCCCTGCCTGTTGCTCCCGTAGCCCCTATTATTAATGCGTGCATTTTTTTCTCCTTCTATTCTGGATAGTTTCTTTCAATTATATATTACATTCAAATATAGGGAACTAAAGATCTATTTGCTCGCCTGATTCCATCAGTCATTGTCCTAAACCTGAATAAAAGCTTGTTTAAAGGGTAATATAACTCTATAAAACTTTTACGAGGTGAGGGAAATGTCTAACATGATCAATCAAGAAGAAATTGAAACACTGCGAGAGTTAATCAAAGACATTGACACGGCCATGCTTACCACGGTTACGGAGGAAGGACTTGTGTCCCGTCCAATGAAAACACAAGAAGTAGAATTTGATGGTGACTTATGGTTCTTCACGAAAAAAGAGACTGCTAAGTATGAGGAAATTCTTCATGATCAGGATGTTAATGTGGCTTATGCAGGCAAGTCCTATGTTTCCGTCCGCGGAAAAGCGGAAATCGTTGAGGACTTGGAAAAGAAAAAGGAATTGTGGAGCAAAGCATATGAAGAAATCATGCAGACATCTTATGATGATTCCAACGTTGTCCTTATAAAAGTAAAAACGGAAGCGGCCGAATATTGGGAGACTGGCAATTTTACGAAAAAAGCAGCTTTTCTCTTTAAACGCATGACAGGGCAAAACTCTAAATCAACAGATATTAACGAAACAGTTGATATGAATAAATAAAGCAGAAATGGATTGTCTGGATGACAATCCATTTTTGTTGCGACAGATGAGTTCATTTTGACCGATTATGCCCCCCCCCACTTTTTTGGCTGCCCAAAAAAATATTTTCAGCTTTAGATTTCATTTATCTTAGGAATTAGGAACGGAATTTTCCTTTTCATCATCCGCACTTCCATTTTTAAGGATTTCATTAATTTCCCCAACATCCCCTTTGGCATTAATGATTTCAAATATCTGATTCAGTCCTTCACTTGTTTCCTGATCTTTGTCTTTCATTAGAATCCCTCCATATAAA